>JAAYZO010000225.1 GCA_012514865.1 Lentisphaerota bacterium
GCCCTGCGCCAGGAGGCCGCCTGCGTCTTCCTGGCCGGCAATCACGAGGACATGCTCATGCAGTTCCTCCGCCAGGACGAACTCTACGAGCGCTTCGGCAACCTCTGGCTCGAGGCCAACGACGGCGCCGAGACGGCCGCCTCGCTCACGGAAGACCCGGCGCTGCTGCCGCGGCTCTTCGACCCCGCCGCGCGCGCCGCGATCACGCCGGCCGACCTCGCCATACCACCCCGCTACCGGGAGTTCATCGAGACCCTCGCCTATGCCCACAGCGAGACCTTCACCGGCGCCGCACAGACTCTCAGGTTCGCCTTCTGCCATGGCCTCCTGCATGGCGACGGCGACACCCCCGGCGGCTCGGGCGGACCCACCACCATCGAGGAACAGCTCGCCCTGCGCACCTACGACCAGTTCCACAACTACCGCCGCGACCGCAATATCTGGATCGAAGACCTCCATGTCTGGAACCGCGACGTCAGCCTCGGACGCTACGGCGACTACATCCTCGTGCATGGCCACACGCCCACCGTCGTCCTCGACCGCTTCCTCCCCGACCTCGGCTCCTACGTCTGCTCGTCCGGCCTGCCGCACCTCGCCTTCGAGCAGGGCGTCGTGACCGTCCGGCGCGAGCGCGGCGGCCTGGACTTCGAGGCCCGCCTCGCCGACATCACCACCATCGACATCGATACCGGCGCAGTCTACGGCAAGTGCCTCACGGCCCTCCGACTCGACGAGGAGGACATGCTCGGCCGCGGCATCGTGACCGCCTGCCAGGTCCGCATGGACTGCCCTCACCGCCACGGCCAGGATTACCGCACCCTGGAGTTCCGCTTCCGCTGACGGCCCGGCCATCGGCGCACCCACGGCCGCGACGCGTCATGCGAGCCGGCATGGGTGCCGGTGAGCAGGCCGCGCCAGCCACGCGCGCCCTCCCCGGGCGCCGCCCACGGCGCCTGAAGAGCGGCTGGGGACAGCCGCCACTACAGCCAGGTCACCGGCGCGGCACGTAGGTCCACGGCGCCGTCCGTGGACCTTCCGGGCGCCGGCAGCGCCCGGGAGACGGCTGGCGTGGTGCGCCGGATCTGACAAGGCGGAACATCGCGTCGAGACACGATCTTCCCTACGAGCCACCCCGCGGACACACGACCGCCGGAACCGACACGGCACCTCGCCGCCGCATCACTGGGCTTCTGGCGTCTCGTCTGCCGCAGGCTTGCCGGGGTGCGTGCCGGGCGCCCGTTCGGCGTGTCCGGCGGCGCCGGACGGCGGCGGGGTGTAGGCCAGGCGCAGCCCCAGAGAGGGACTGCGGGTCGAGGCCGGGTTCTCGTCACGATGCGCCGAGGTGCAACTCGTGGCGTCGTCACACCAGGATCCGCCCCGGCCGACGCGGAGGTCCTGCACCGCGGTGTAGCGTCCGGCGACGTCCGCCCAGAGGGCCTGGCCGAGGGGCCGGGCGTCACCGTCGACGCCCCTGGGGTCGACGGCCGGCCCGCTGGTATACGTGCCATAGCGGTCATGGCACCACTCCCAGACATTGCCGTGCATATCGTGGAGGCCCCAGGCATTCGGGCGGCGTTGCCCGACCTCGTGAGTGCAGTTGCCGCTGTTGGCGTGGTACCAGGCGCACTCGACGAGGTCCTCATGGCGATCGCCGACGCTGTACATGGCGGCGCTCCCGGCCCGGCAGGCGTACTCCCACTCTGCCTCGGTCGGAAGCCGGAAGGTCCCCAGGCCCATCCGGTTCAGCCTGCGGATGAACTCGAGGCACTCGCGCCAGGAAACCTGCTCCACCGGCCTTCGGTCGCCCTTGAACCAACTCGGGTTGGAGCCCATCACCACCTGCCACTGCGCCTGAGTCACCTCGTACCTCCCGAGGTAGAACGGCTGTGAGATGACGACCTCATGCACGGGCCCCTCGTCCTCCGCGTTCGTCGAGCCCATCAGGAACCGGCCTGGACGCAGGAGAACGAGGTCGAGCCGGACGCCATTGCCGAGGTCAAGCTCGAGCGTGCGCTTCAGGCCGGAGATGACGCGGACACGGGCGCGCAGGCGTTCGAGCCGCGGCTCTGCGGGCGCGATAGCCTCAAGGGTCTTGAGCAGGTCCTCGGCTGCGAAGGCACTCCCGCGGTCGATGGCCTCTTCGGTAGCCGCGACCAGCGGCGCGGTGCGGTCGGCATTGGCGGCGGTGAGCGCCTGCGCCGACGCCGCCTGCAGTGCCGCGGCGGCGGCCTGGAGCCCGTCGATAGCCCCCATGGTGTCTCCTGCCTCGGCACTGGCCTCGGCGGACGCCGCCATCTGCCGGGCCTCGGCGGCGGCCTCCGGCGCATGCGCCTCGAGGATGTCCGGCCGCGCCGCAGCCTGTGCGGCGGTCCAAGCGCGAAGGGCTCTGGCATAGCCGTCCGCAAGGGCTGCCTCCGACTGTGCCGCCGCGAAGTACTCCACTGCCAGGGAATACAAACGCGAGGCCTTGCGCAGGCTCTCCTGGGCAAGAGCGGAGTCGGCGTCGGCGAGCGCCTGGCGGCCGCGCTCGAAGGCAGCGGTTCGCACGTCGGTGGCGAAGGCCCTGTCAGCCAGCGCCATGGCATCCCGTGCGGTGCGGCCCAGCGCTGCGGCGGCATCGCGCCGGATCTGCACTTCGGCGGCTCCGACGTAGTGCTTCCGCGCCTCAGAGAAGAGGATCCTGGCGTGACCGTAGGCGCGCTCCTCCAAGGCTCTGGTGGCGGCTGCCTCGGCTCGCAGGGCATGGCAGAGGCGTTCCGGGAGCGCGCAGCGGCAGAGCCATGTCCGGAAGTCGATCGAGGCGTGCGGCTGGCCCGGGTTACCCTCGGGCAGGTCGCGCACCTGAGCCCGCGCGCTCAGCATGGCGGTGCGTGCCGCCACCGCGACGTCGAGGGTCGTCGCCTCGTCGACGACGACCAGGGCCTCCAGGGCCGCCGCGGCCTTGCAGAGATCCGCGGTCGCCAGCTCAACGTGTCCTTCGTACGCAAGGTCCTCGGCGTTCAGCACCTGCTGCCGTGCCTCGCGCATCTGCTCGGGCGTGGCAAGATCGTCGGCAAGGAGGCGGGCGCGTTCGACCCTGTCCCGAGCGGCGGCGAGGCCGTCGAGGATCCGCCTGCCATCGAGCGCCTTGCCGTAGAGCGCCGCGGCGCTGCGGAAGGCCGCCGTGCTGGCCTCATAGTGATCTCTGGTGAGGAAGGCGTTCGCCGCCACCCGCTCGGCTTCGGCCCTGTCGAGCAGCCGGCGCATGGGGGCGGCAATGTCAGGCGGAAGAAGCTCCGCCTCGCGGGCAAGGCGGGTGACTTCGGCCTTGGCCCTCACAGCCTGCTGCAGGGTCGCCAGTTCCGGTGCACCGTGGACACACAGGCCAGACATCGCCGCAGCCGCCGCGAGAAGGAGGCACAGGAAGAACTTGGGAGTCGTTCTCATACAGGCGGTCCCCGCTCCTTCCGCGAACGAATCCACCACGCCCCCGTCGGCGGCCTGCCGCGACCGCCGACGCCACGACGCATGCATGGAGGCAGCGTTGCCGTTTCCGCGTTACACACCAATGCAGGTGCTGTGGTTCCATGTCAAGCTCGGCGGAGCGGCCTATGGCAAAGAATAGCGGCGCCTTTCTGCCGAGGGCAGTCGCGCCCGGCAGCCCGGGCGGCATCCAGGCAGGGCTGTTTGAAAGTCCGGTTCTGGCACCCCTTCAGGGTGCGTAGTTCATGGGTTTGCGTCTCCGGGGGTCGTGCTTCCGCGCGACCCCCGGCTACGATCTGGCACCCCTTCAGGGTGGCCAGGCCGGCGCTGACGCGATCCTCGAACAGCCATGGCTTCCAGGCAGGCCCGCGGTTGCATTCCCGCCTGGCCGGGCTATGCTCAGGGCCTTGTCGCGCTCAGCCGGCCGGCGGGGCGGCCGCGGTGCGACGCCACGGCGCCATGGTCAACCGCATCACCAATGCCTTCACGGTCGCTTACGGCTACCCGGTCGTCTTCACGCATGACGTGTTCGACCCGGGCAACCCAGTCCTGTCGGACCTCTGCCGCGAGGTCGGCTACGGCCGTGGTGCGACGCCCTGCCTGGTGCTGGTCGACGCCGGCCTGTCGGCGGCGGTGCCGGGTCTGACCGACCGCATCGCAGCGTACGGCGCGGCCCATGCCGACGTCGTCGACCTGCGCCGTGCGCCGGTCTGCATCACCGGCGGCGAGGCCGCCAAGGAAGGCTGGGCCGTACCCAATCAGACCCTGCACCTCGCCACCGAGGCCGGGCTCTGCCGCCACAGCATCATCCTCGCCGTCGGCGGCGGCGCCATGCTCGATGCCGTCGGCCTTGGCGCGGCGCTCTTCCACCGCGGGGCGCGACTGCTGCGGTTGCCGACGACCGTCCTGGCCCAGAATGACTCCGGGGTCGGCGTCAAGAACGGCATCAACCTCGGCGGCATCAAGAACCTCGCCGGCACCTTCGCTCCCCCGGCCGCGGTCGTCAACGACCTGCTGGCCCTGCGCACGCTCTCGGACCGCGACTGGATTGCCGGCTGCGCCGAGGCCTTCAAGGTCGCGGCGATCGCCGATGCCGGCTTCCTGGCCTGGCTCGACGACCACGCCGAGGCCCTGCGTCAGCGCGACCAGGCCGCCATGGAGACCCTCGTCCAGCGCTGTGCGGCGCTGCACGCGGCTCACATCGGCGGCGGCGGCGACGCCTTCGAGGCCGGCAGTGCCCGGCCGCTCGACTTCGGGCACTGGGCGGGGCACAGGCTCGAGTCCATGACCGGCTTCGGGCTGCGCCACGGCGAGGCGGTGGCCATCGGCATGGCCCTCGACCTGGTCTACGCCTGGCGCCATGGCCTGATCGGCGCTGACGACGGCCGGCGCGTCATCGCCGCCCTGCGGCGCTGCGGGCTGCCGATCTGGCATGACCAGCTCGAGCGCCGCGCCGCCGATGGCCAGCCGGCCGTTCTGGCCGGCCTGGATGACTTCCAGCAGCACCTCGGCGGGGTCCTCCATGTCACCTTCCCCTCGCCCCTGGGGCAGCGCCGCGAGCTGACCGCGATCGACCGCCGAGCCATGTCGGCAGCCATCGCGGAGCTTCGGGATCTGCAGGCGGCCGGATCGACGGAGGGCCGAGCGCCATGCAAGTGAACCGCGACGGCACGCCCCTGCACCTGACCTACTGCCTGAACATCCACCCGGGCGAGACTTGGGCAGCGCAGCGTGCCGTCATCACCGGACCGGCAACGGCCGTGCGCGAACGGCTCGGCTGGGCGGAGCCCTTCGGGCTGGGGCTGCGCCTCGGCGCCCAGGCCGTGGCGGACCTCCAGGCACCCGAGGCCCGACTCGACCTCGCCGAGACCCTCGCCTCGGGCGACTTCTATGCCTTCACCATCAACGGCTTTCCCTACGGCACCTTCCATGGCACCCGGGTCAAAGAGGCGGTCTACGCGCCGGACTGGTCGACCCCCGAGCGGCTGACCTACACCCTGCGCCTGGCCGCGATCCTGGCCGAGCTGCTGCCCGCGGGCGTGACCGGCTCGATCAGCACGGTCCCGGGGACCTACCGCGCCTGGGCGACTCCGGACCGCCTCGAGGCCCTGGCGGCCAACCTCGCCGCCGCGGCGCTGGATCTGGCCGACCTCGAGGAACGCCGCGGCCGCCGCGTCGTCCTGGCGCTCGAGCCGGAGCCGGACTGCCTCTGGGACGAGACGGCTCTGACGATCGACGGTTTCGAGGAGGTTATCCTGCGCCGTGGGGCGGCCTGGCTGCAGCGCCGTCGCGGCGGCTCGCGCGAGGCCGCCGAGGCGATCCTGCGCCGCCACCTCGGCGTCTGCCTGGACACCTGCCACCAGGCGGTCCTCGGCGAGGATCCCTCGGCGGCGCTGCAGGCGCTGCAGTCCCGCGGCATCGCGGTGAACAAGATCCAGATCAGCGCCGCGCCATGCTTCCAGACCTCGCCTGAGGGCCTCAAGCAGGCGAGCCGCTTCCAGGATGGCTGCTACCTCCACCAGAGCACCCTGATCACGGCCTCGGCACGCCGGCGCTATGCCGACCTCCCCGAGGCCCTCGCCGCCGCCCACGCCCTGGCTGAACCCGGCGAACTGCGCACCCACATGCATATTCCGCTGGTATTGGCGGGCGGCCCTGGCTATATCTCCTCTCGGCAGGGTCTCGACCTGGCCTTCTGGAAGATCGTGGCCGGCGGCGTGGCCCCGCATGTCGAAGTGGAGACTTACACCTTCGACGTCCTGCCGCCCGAGCTGCGCGGTCAGACTGCGGTCGAGAGCATCGCCGGCGAGCTGTCCTGGGTGCGCTGCCAGTTGGCGGCGACCGGCGGCATTCCGGCGCCGCCCGCGTCGTCCGGTGCGGGCGACCGGGCGCCGGCCTGAGCCGGCCGCCCGCGGCCGCAGGCGACGGCGGCCTGCAGCGTCGATCGCCGGAGTGAGCAACAAGGGATGCCGATGAGACTGATCTGCCCACACTGCGCCGCCGTCATCGCCTGCGCCGACAGCGACTGTGGCAGCAGTCGGCAGTGCCCCGAGTGCTTCTACGTGGTCGCCATACCGGCCGGACGCTTCGAGCCCGGCGCCGTCATCGGCGACTTCGTCATCCGCGAACGCATCGGCTCCGGCGGCATGGGCACCGTCTACCGCGCCGAGCAGATCTCGCTGCTGCGCCCGGCCGCGGTGAAGGTCATGCATCCCTCCCTGGCGGCCTCCCAGCCCCAGCTCAGCCGCTTTCTCAAGGAAGCCCGCATCGCGGCCTCGATCGCCCATCCGAACCTGATCGGCGTCTATGCCGTCGGCGAGGAGGACGGCCTGCACTACCTGGCCATGGAACTCGTCCAGGGCCAGTCGCTGCACGACCGGATTCGCTCCCAGGGGCCCCTGCCCCTCGAACAGGCCGCCGAGATCGTCGTGCAGGTCGCCGCCGGCCTCGGTGCCGCCTGGAACAAGATGCACATCCTGCATTGCGACATCAAGCCTGAGAACATCCTCATGCCGGCCGAAGGCGGCATCAAGATCGCCGACCTCGGCCTCGCCGAACACGGCGGCGCCACGCCCGACGCCAGCGCCGAGACCTTCGGCGGCAGCCCCTACTACGTCTGCCCGGAGGTCATCCTCGGCCGGCCCCTCGACCACCGCAGCGACCTCTACAGCCTCGGCGTCACCTTCTACGAAATGCTGACCGCGCGGCTGCCCTTCGAGGGCACGGCCCTGGCCGAGATCGCAGCGCAGCACCTCTACGCACCGCCACCGGATCCGCGCAAGCATGTCCCGGACCTCCCCGCCGGGGTGGCCGCGATCATCCTGCGCCTCATCAACAAGGCGCCCGAGGAGCGCTTCCAGTCGGCCGACGAGCTGATTCAGGCGATACGGGTGCAGGTCCTTCTGAAGACCTCGCCGGAGCTGTCGCCGCGGGCGGAGCCGAGCGAGACGCCGGCGGGGGGCGGCCGCTGGGTCTGCCCCGGCTGCAGCCGGCACAACGCCGAGATCTCGCGCTACTGCATCGCCTGCGGCGCCTACGGGCGCTACCCCTGCCCGCTCTGCGGTGAGGAAGTCGTGCTGAACTCCGAGCACTGCGGCCACTGCGGCGCCAACCTGGCCGAGCAGCGCCAGGGCGTCGTCCGCCAGGCCGAGAGCCTCCTGACGCGCATGGACGAATGCGTGAGTCGCAGTGACCTGTCCGGTACCTGCCGACTGGTCGCCGAGTACCGCCAGCTCGACCAGTCGATCCTCCCCGAGCTGGTCCGGGGCCAGTTCGGCGATGTCGTCGCGCACCTCGGCACCCTCTTCGAGGTCAAGCTCCAGGAAGCCCGTGACGCCCTGCGCCTCGACCAGCTCGAGCAGGCGACGACGGCCCTGCACAGCCTCGTCAGCAGCGAGCAGTACCAGTGGCTTCGCGACGAGGTCGACGCCCTGAAGAAGGAGCTGGCGCAGGTCGCCTTCCATGCCGGCACGGCGCTGAAGTCGAACTGCCTGAGCACCTGCCGGCGTCTCCTGTCCGGGGTCCCGGGCTGGCAGGGCGGCACGCTGGCGGCGCGCCTTCAGGAACTGCGCCAGCAGTGCGAGACACAGCTCAGCCTGCGCGAGCATGCGCTGCACGAGGCGCAGGCGATCATGGATGCCGCCAACGTCGACGTCCATGACGCCATCCAGGCCCTGCGCGATCTGGCCGCCGCCAGCCTCAGCGCCAAGGTCATGGTCCTGCCACCCGATGCCGAGGATACCAGGGCCGATGAGACCGTGACGACGCTGCGGGAGGCCCTCCAGAGGAGCGTCGACCGCCAGGTGAACGCCTGGATCGACGCCGGACAGTGGAAGGACCTCGCCCGACTCGTCGAGAGCATCCGCGCCGCCGACGACGCCTCTCTCAGCACCGTCGAGAAGGCGGTCTCAGGCCGGATCACCCAGGAGATCCAGGAGCGCTACCGCGCCGCCCTCTCGGCCGAGCGCGCCCGCGATGTCGCCCGTGCCGGCGAGTGCTGGAGCGCGGTGCTGAAGGTGCCCTCGACCCTCCTGCCGCGGCAGATCCGCCGCGAGGGCCTCGGCTTCCCATCACGCCGAAACCGCCTGCTGACCGAAGTGCGGCGGCCGCTGCTGCGCTCGTCGGCATCGGCGGTGTTCTTCCTGTGGTGCCTGGCGCTGAGTCTGGCCGTCATCGACCTGGTCCTGGCCTGGTTTGCCGAGTCGCCGGCCGGCCCGGTTCTGCGGTCGCATGCCCTGCCGCTGGTGCTGCACCTGACCGTCCTGGCGCTGTTCTCGCGGCTGCTGCACAGCCCGGGCATCCTGACCTCGGACGACCTGGTGCCGGGTCGGCAGCCGTCGCTGTTCATCTCCGGCCTGCGCCTTCTCTGGATCCTGTCGCCGCTGAACGGCGTCTTTGCGACGCTGTGCGCCCGGGCCGGCCTGCTGGTCGAGACCGGGCAGATCCCGGATGTCTTCGGGCTGCTGGCGACGCCGTGGATGGCGCCGGGGCTGGTGGTGCTGGTCTGGCTCCTGGTTGACCTTCGCCTCGGCTGGCACTACCGCTCGGTCCTGGCCCTGCTGGGGATGACCCTGTCGTGGATCCTGGCGCTGGGTGTCGTGTACCTGCTCTGGGATGGCCCCCCGGACACCCCGATGCTGCAGATGGCGGCGGCCATGTACCAGGCCGTCCTCTTCGCCCTCCTCCAGACCGCCAACTGGCTCTGGTTCCGCGGCTGGTCACGCCCCCCCCGCGGCAGCCACTCCGGCCCGGCCGCCACGACGGCCGCGGTCGCCGGCACGGGCCGCTGACAGGTCTTCCCCCCCGCTGGCCCCTGCCTGCCAGTGACGGAAGCCGCGGCGCAGGCGCGTCAGCGGCGAGGAACGCCGGATAGGGCATGGCGGATCATCGCCGGCCACCGGTGCTGGAGACCGTTTTGCCCCTGTCAAGTTTCGTGGGCACAAAGAGTCCCCGAGTGCCCCGCCTGCGGCGGTTTTTCCGAATGGTGGTTTCTTCGGCGTCGGCTCCTATCTGCTGGCACGAAGGCATCA
>JAAYZO010000226.1 GCA_012514865.1 Lentisphaerota bacterium
AAGCGCCGCCGCTGCGGTGCCATGCCGCAACCCCCTTGGGGTTGGACGAGCGGGATGGAACCGGAACCCAGGGTAGCGGCAGGACCGCAACCCTGGGCAGGAGGACGCAATCCCTTCGGGATAGGGAAGCCGCCTGGACGGCCGCCCTCATCAAGGCCCGTCCACCTCGTCCACCTCGTCCACTGGCGCGCCGCGGCGCCCTCCCCGGGTCGCGTCGACCACGCCGGACACCGCTCCGGCGCCGGCGCCGGCTTCCCTGCCCGTGTCACCGCGGTATATTGCCGCGTGTCTTAAGCATTAACCAAGGCCGGCGCGCGAGCAGCCCTGCCGCCCCGGCCCTCAGGAGGTCCTGCACCATGGCACGCTACGCAGAACGCAGCGGTGAGGCACTGGCACTCACCCACCAGGACAAAGAGGCCCTGCTCCGCCAGGCCCTCCAGGCCATTGGCCGGCCCCTGCGCAAGGTCCTCATCCTGCCCCCCGACTTCACCCGCTTCAACTCCAACGCCGGCGAACTCACCGCCATCCTCTACCGCCTCCTCGCCCCCACCGCCCAGGTCGATATCATCCCGGCCCTCGGCACCCACTTCGCCATGACCGAGAAGGAAATCCGGGCCATGTTCGGACCGGATATCCCCCTCGAGCGCTTCTTCGAACACGACTGGCGCCACGGCGTCAAGCACCTCGGCGAGGTCCCCGGCAGCCTCATCCGCGAGTGGTCCGAGGGCAAGGTCGACTACAGCGTCAGCGTCCTGACCAACCGCCGGCTCTTCGACGGCTACGACCTCATCCTCTCCGTCGGCCAGATCGTCCCCCACGAGGTCGTCGGTATGGCCAACTACACCAAGAATATCATGGTCGGCGTCGGCGGACCCGACATGATCAACAAGTCGCACTTCCTCGGCGCCGTCTACAACATGGAACGCATGATGGGCCGCATCGACACCCCCGTGCGCCGACTCTTCAACTACGGCTGCGAGACCTTCCTCCACGACCTGCCCATCGTCTACATCCTCACCGTCATGGCCAAGGACAAGGCCTCCGGCTCCATGGCCATGCGCGGCCTCTTCGTCGGCGATGACATGGAGACCTTCGCCACCGGCGCCCGCCTCAGCCAGAAGGTCAACCTCGACCTCCTCGACGCACCCCTGCGCAAGGTCGTGGTCTACCTCGACCCCCATGAGTTCAAGAGCACCTGGCTCGGCAACAAGAGCGTCTACCGCACCCGCATGGCCATGGCCGACGACGGCGACCTGATCATCCTCGCACCCGGCCTGCGCGAATTCGGCGAAGACCCCGAAATCGACCGCCTCATCCGCCGCTACGGCTACCGCGGCACCCCGGCGACCCTCAAGGCCGTCGCCGACCACGAGGATATCCGCAACAACCTCAGCGCTGCCGCCCACCTCATCCATGGCTCCAGCGAGGGACGCTTCCGCATCACCTACTGCCCCGGACCCGCCATGAGCCCCGAGGCCATCCGCCAGGCCGGCTTCCTCGCCGGGGACCTCGACACCATGATGAAACGCTACGACCCCGCCAAACTCGCCGACGGCCGTAATGTCCTCCCCGATGGTGAGGAGATCTTCTACATCAGCAACCCGGCCCTCGGACTCTGGGCCCTCAAGAGCCAGTTCGCCTGAGACGACCCCCCAACAGCGCCCGCGGCACACCGCCAAGGGCGCCACCGCGGCCACGACTGGCGGGAAAAACGCGGCGCCAGGCTTGACTTCCCGCGGCCGCACAGTAAGGTATGTCTTCGGTTGAAAACTGCATCATGTTGCGGGGTGGAGCAGCCCGGTAGCTCGTCAGGCTCATAACCTGAAGGTCGTTGGTTCAAATCCAGCCCCCGCTACCACTTTCGGAACGAAACGGCGCCTCGGGTCAACCCAAGGCGCCGTTTCGTTTTAACCGACGGGGCCGGCGGAGACCCTCGATCGCGGCAGTGCTCGAGCAGGTTGCCTTTGAGTGGGGCAGCAACTCCTGCCACGACCACGACGTGGGCAGTCCCGAAGGTCCAGAAAACGAAAAGGGCGCCACTGTCAGACCTGGCCGGGTCACAAACCCGGGGGTGGAACAGGACGCCCCTTACAAGGCCACCCTATCATGCCGGCGGCGTCCTGTCAACAGCAACGCGGATGCGTGGTCGCGTCGGGCGGTGATGGGGAGGCGAGGGGCCGCTCGCAGTGACGCGCAAAGCGAGACCGGCACTTTGGCCACACACGCGCAACACCAGCAGTGCGTCCAGACAGGACGCCCCCGAACGACCGAAGCCGTACGGGGGCGCCACTGTCTGCTTGGTGCGGAGGCTGACACAAAGGCCTG
>JAAYZO010000227.1 GCA_012514865.1 Lentisphaerota bacterium
CCGCGGCGGCGGCAGGCGTCGGCTCCGCCACCGCGGCCTGGCGCTGTCGCTCCAAGGCCGCCTGGGCCTGCCGGGCCGGCTCGGCGGCGCGGGCATGGGCCGCACCGCCGACGCTCGCAGACACCGCCGGCGCCGGCGCCGCAGCGCCAGACAGCACCCGGTCGACCGCGGCGATCAGATCGCGCCAGCCGTGGCAACGGTCTTCCGGCGCCTTGGCCATCATGATGCCGATCAGGGCGCTGCAGGCCTCGCTCACCCGCGGGTTGCGTGAACGCGCCGGCGGCAGGACATCGTGGACGTGCTGGTTAAGCACCGTTAGAGCGCTGTCACCGGCGAACGGCGGGGCCCCGACAACGAGGTGGTACAGGGTCGCCCCCAGCGCGTAGATGTCGGTCTGCACGCTGAGCCGCGACGATCCCATGGCCTGTTCCGGGCTCATGTAGTGCGGCGTGCCCAGGATCGTCCCCGAGAGCGTCATGGCAGTCTCGTCGCCCAGGGTCTTGGCCAGGCCGAGGTCCATGAGGAAGACCCGCCCGCGGCGGTCCGTCATGATATTCGCCGGCTTCAGGTCGCGGTGCAGGAGGTGGAACTCGTCCCAGGCATAATCGAGCGCCTCGGCGATGGTCCGAATGATGGCGAGGGCCTCGCGTTCAGGCAGAGAACCGTCGCGTTTCAGGCGCTGATCGAGCGACTCGCCCTCGACGTAGGCCATGGCCATGTAGTAGTGCCCGCAGTCCTCACCGGCCTCATGCACGGTCACGATGTTGGCGTGGTCCAGCCGAGCCGCCAGACGGCCTTCATTAAGGAAGCGCTCCACGGCGCCGTGGTCGGCGGCAAAACCCGGCGGCAGGACTTTCACCGCGACCCGGCGCTCCACCGAAAGCTGGGTGCCGAGGAAGACCTCGCCCATGCCGCCCTTGCCCAGACGGCTATCGAGGCGGAAACCGCCCAGAGTGGCGCCGCACTCGACGCGCGACTCCGGCACCGCCACCACGCCGCGGCACTGCGGGCAGTGCGCCTGACGGCCACTCACGCTGGCGTCGGCCTCGATACGCGCACCGCAGCTCGGACACTCGAAGAGGAAGAGCACTGGAATCACCCCCGGCGCAGACCGTTGTTCCGCGGCGACCGACCTACAGATACCCCGGGCGGCGGCGCCGCGCAAGCCCCTCATCGTGATACCCGTCCGCCGCGGCCGCCGCAGCCCGGGCCGTCTGACCCGTCTGACCCGTCTGACCCGTCTGACTGCCCTCCCCTGCCCCGCCTTGAACGCCGTTTGCACTCCCGGCGCCCGGGGGTAGCTTAAGGGTCCTGGCCGGCGCCACCGGCCGCACGGGCATCCACGACACGATCGCCCGCCGTCCTGCCGGCGCGGCGATGCGCCCGCCGGGCGCCAAGCACCCCCGAAGGACCACGCATGCCACCCCTGACAACGGTCGAGCTCCTGGCGCCGGCCGGCGGCCTCGAGGCCGCCTATGCCGCCCTGCAGCATGGCGCCGATGCCATCTATCTCGGCCTCAAGCAGTTCAGCGCCCGCGCCGAGGCCGAGAACTTCACCCTCGACGAGGTCGCCGAGGTGACCGCCTACGCCCACGAGGCCTTCCAGCCGCCCCGGCGGGTCTACGTCACGCTGAACACCATCCTCTTCACCGCCGAGGTGGCGCCGCTGGCGCGTTCCCTGGTCCGCCTCGAGCAGATCGGGGTCGATGCCCTGATCGTCCAGGACCTCGGCCTCGGCCGACTGGTCCGGGAGGCCTTCCCCGGGCTGCGCCTCCACGCCAGCACGCAGATGGCCATCCACAGCCTCGCCGGCGCCCGCCAACTGCCGCGCCTGGGGTTCTCGCGGGTGGTCCTGGCCCGTGAGCTGACCCTCCCCGAGGTCGCCGCGGTGGCCGCCCTGCCTCATCTCCAGACCGAGGTCTTCGTCCATGGCGCCCTGTGCTATGCCTACAGCGGCCTCTGCCTGCTGAGCTCGCACCTGCGCGGCGCCAGCGGCAACCGCGGCGCCTGCGCCTATCTCTGCCGCAACACCTTCCGGGCCACCGGCGACGATGCCGGCAAGGCCCTCATGAGCATGAAGGACCTCGCCCTGAGCGAGGCCCTGCCGCAGCTTCGCCAGGCCGGGGTGCACTCCCTGAAGATCGAGGGCCGCAAGAAGAGCCCGCTGTACGTGGCCGCCGTGACGGGGCTCTATCGCGGCCTCCTCGATGGCACCCTGAGCGCGGCGCAGCGCCGCGATGCCGAGCACGACGTCAAGACCATCTTCAGCCGGCCGTGGACGACCTTCCACCTGCACCAAGCCGGCCAGCCCGGCGTCACCGACCCGGACACCGTCGGCCATCGCGGCGCCCCGATCGGCACCGTCGAGGCCATTCAGCGCGGCCAGCCCGACCAGCTCGTCTTCACCGTCGGCGAGCGCGCCCTGGAGCGCTACGACGGCCTGCAGGTCGACCTGCCCGGCCGCGAGAAGCCGTTCGGCTTCAGTGTCGAGGCGATCGCGGTGCTGTCGACGCGGGGGGCCGCGCGCAGCCGGCAGGCCTTCACGGCGCCGCCGGGGGCACGCGTGGCGGTGCCCCTGCCGCCCGGGCACCCGGCCCTGCCCCTCGGCGCGACCCTCTACTGCGGCTCGTCGCAGGCGGTCAAGCGCTCCTACCGATGGGAACGGCCGCGGCCGGGGACCTACGGGCTGCGCCAGCCGGTCGCCTTCACGATCCGCGTCGACGCCGACGCCCTGCGCGGCACCGCGGCCCTCGCCGGGCCGCACGACGGCCAGCCGACGGTGAGCCTGGCGCTGCCCCTGCCGGACGGCGCCGAGACGGCCCGCGACCCGGAGGCCCTCGCGGCGGTGGCGCGACAGGCCTTTGCCAAACTGGGAGGAACGCCATTCACCTGCCAGTCGCTGACCTTCGACAACCCGTCGGGGCGCTTCCTGCGCATGGCCGACCTGAACGACCTGCGCCGGCGCCTGGTCGAGGCCCTTCAGCAACGCTTCGATGAACACCTCGACGGCCGCGCCGACGAGGCCGCCACGCGCCTCCTGGCCGCCGCGCCGGCGCGCGGCAGCGAGGCCGCGCGCTGGGAACTCGGCATCGACCGCCCCGAGGCCATCGAAGCGTTCCCGGCCGCCGCCCTGGAAGGCCTCGACGAGGTCACGCTGTGGTTCGACCGCCTCGACGACGACGACCTCGCACGCGGCCTGGAACGCCTGCGCGGCCGCCTCGGCGAGGCCCGCCTGCGCCTGGCCCTCCCCACCGTCGTCAGGCCCTGGCAGGAAGAGCGCCTGCGCCGACGCCTGGGGCGGCTCCTCGAGGCCGGCCAGCGACGCTGGATGGTCGCCAACCTCGCCGGATTCACCTACCTCGAGGACGGCTCCGACCTCGATATCGCCGCCGATTGGCCTCTCCACACCCTCAACCCCTTCGCCGCCCAGGCCCTGGTCGCCCTCGGGTGTACCTCGGTGACCTGCTCGCCTGAGGACAGCCGTGACAACCTCGCCCGGCTTCTCCCCGCTGTCGGCGACCTCGCCCGCGTCGTCATCTACCAGGACACGCCCCTGGCCATCTCGGCGGTCTGCGCCTTCGAGAGCGCCGGCCAGTGCCCCGAGCCCTGCCAGGGCCGGAAGCACACCTGCGCGGCGACCGGCCTGCACCTTGAGTCACGCCGCGGCGACCGCCTCGTGGTCTTCAACGACGCCGGCCAGAGCGTCATGATCGGCGAGAAGCCCCTGTGCTGGTCACACCACCTCGACGACCTCCGCGCCCTCGGCGCGCGACGCCTGCGCGCCGACTTCCTCTGGCGGGAGTACACCCCCGACCGGATCGCCGCGACCTGGGAGCGCCTGCGCCGGGGCGAGCACCTCGAGGGCACCCACGAGGGCAACTGGTAGGATGGCAAGGCGAAACATCGCTCGCCATCGGTGTGGAGCGCGAGTGTCCACAGACGCGAATGCGTCCACGAGCCGCAACGGCATCAACAGCACAACGACGCGATGTTTCGCACGAGGGAGACCGGGTGGGCGCTGACGCGATCGTCGATCAGCCCAGCGCCTGCCGCCACGCCCGGCCCGCCCCGAGCCAGGATACTGCGTGAAGCCGATCGCGAGGCGGGCTATAGTCCTGGCTTGTCCGCGACAGCATGTCGCAAGGTTATCCATGAGGATGGCATGCCGCTGATCGAGAGGTCCGACTACCGTGCGCCGTGGTGGCTGCCCGGCGGCCATGTGCAGACGATCTGGCCGACCCTGTGCCGGTCGGTCCCGGGGATCGCCTACGAGCGCGAGGCGCTGCAGCTTCCGGACGGCGATGTCCTCGCCCTGGACTGGCTGCGGGCGGGCCGGCGGCGGCTGGTCGTCCTGAGTCACGGCCTGGAGGGCCACAGCCGCCGCGCCTATGTCATGGGCATGGCCCGCGCCTTCCGCCAGGCTGGCTGGGATGCCCTGGCGTGGAACTTCCGCGACTCCGGCGGTATGGCCAACCGCCTGCCGAAGTTCACCACCAACCACTCTTCCGAGGATCTCGCCGCGGTGGTCGACCATGCGGTTGCAGGCGGCCGCTACGACCGTGTCGTCCTGGTCGGCTTCAGCATGGGCGGCAACCTCACCCTGCTCTACCTCGGACGGCACGCCGATGCGGTTCCCGCCTGCGTCGACGGCGCCGTCGTGTTCTCGGTGCCGGTGCACGCGCCGAGTGCAGGCGCGCGTCTCGACCATCCGGTGAACGCCCTGTACCGTCGGCGCTTCCTGGTGGGCCTGGGCCGGCGCATGGCGCGGCTGAACCGCTCGCATCCGGGGCTCATCTCGCTCGCGGGCTACGGCCGCATCCGCACCCTGGCCGAGTTCGACGACCGCTTCACGGCGCCCCTGCACGGCTTCGCCAGCGGTGCCGACTACTGGGCCGCCTGCAACTCGCGGCCCTGCCTGAGGCGGATCCGCGTGCCGACGCTCCTGGTCAACGCCGAGAATGACCCCATCCTGACCCCGGAGTGCTTCCCGACGGCCGAGGCCCGCGAGAGCCGCTGGCTGTTCCTCGAGACGCCCTCGGCGGGCGGACACTGCGGCTTCACGGGCGGGCCGGGGCCGTCGCTCTGGTCGGAACACCGCGCCGTCGCCTTTGCCGAGGCCGCGGATGGGGCCGCCGCGACGGCGGCCGGCTGAGGCGAAGCCTCACGGCGCCGTCGCCGGCAGCAGGGTCTCGAGGCCCTTCTCCATCATGAACTGGAAGAGCCCCGGCAGGAGGTCGCCCTGTCGCGCCGCCAGGCTCTCGTCCCGGACCATCGGCGCGGGGGGCATCTCCTGGCGGCCCTCGCGCAGGAGGCGGCTGCGGTCCAGGGGCGCCAGGGCACGGCGCAGGGGCCCCTCGGGGATGTCGATCCGCTGCCACTTCAGCGTCGATACGAACGCCGCGCCGCCCGGTTCCTGCTCCCAGGTGTTGACGACCAGGCGGTCCGGGTAGAGCGCGACGGTCTTGAAGCCGGGCCGGCCGCCGGCGGCGAAGGCCGGGCAGATGAAGTGCACAAGGCCCTGGCGGCGGAATTCGAGGTCGAGGTGCAGGTGTCCGGTGAAGGTCGCCAGCACCTGGGGATGGCGGTGCAGGACCTGCAGCAGCCGCGGCGCGTCGAGGAAGGTCGGCGGGATGAGGTTCTCGTGGGTGAAGACCAGGGTGGGCCGTTCGCGGTTGGCCTCGAGGTCCTTCTCGAGCCACTCCCAGGTGGGCGGATCGAAGCGCGAGCAGCCCTCCATCGAGGGAGCGCGCCGGTCGGGCGAGAGGAAGACCAGGTGCAGCCCGGCGGCGTGGAAGCTGAAGCGGCTCGATCCGAAGACCTTGTCGAAGTCCCACGGCCAGTTGTCGCCGGGCAGCACGACGGCGGGCAGGCCGATC
>JAAYZO010000228.1 GCA_012514865.1 Lentisphaerota bacterium
CTGCAACGGAACGCCGACGGCCCAACGCCGCGACGCCTCCTCCCATGGCTGTTCGAAGATCGCGTCAGCGTTCTATCGGTCACCCTGGAAGGGTGCCAGATCGTAGCCGGGGGTCGCGCGAGAGCTCGACCCCCGGAAACGCGGATGGCACGCCATGCACCCTGAAGGGGGTGCCAGAACCGGACTCTCGAACAGCCCTGGCCTCCTCCCGGAGCCCCTGGCAGACGACCCGTTCCGGGGCTACAGTAAAGGCAGTTGACGCTGCGTCGACACGGTCGCCTGGGGGCGACATGGTTTCGACTGGTTGGGTTGAGCGTCGGCTGCATGCGGAGGATGACCGTCGGCCTCCTAAATCACCGGTCAAGCTAGTAACTGCGAACACTGAGCTCGCACTCGCAGCCTAACGGCCGCGACGTTCTCACTCTGACGCCTGATAAGGGCTGAGAACGACGACATCAGGCTGGCCGCAAGACCGGGCACCCGGGTGGCGCGGCGAGAACTTCACAGGGGGCTTGGTCCGACCATTGGCCCGCGCGTCGCCTACGTGGCCGGACGACAACCTAAGCACGCGCTAAGCATGTAGACGCCGCCGTGGAATCCTCCCAGGACCCGGGTTCAACTCCCGGCGCCTCCACCAAAACTCACACCAACTCGTTCTACCGTAACGAGTTATGTGTAGATAGCTGTCGCGGCCAAGGGCCTCCGGCCGAGACGTGCTCCACATGTGGAGCACGTTGCTGGAGATGGGCCGTGCAAACCCCGGACTCGTGCTTCCACGTCCGCCGCCGTGGCCCCGAGGGCCGCTTGGTTCTTCCGGCAACTGCGTACTTCAGGTGAGGACGGGGGAGCGTCCATCTTGCCTGTTCTGGACTCCCCCACGGGCAGGTCTCGACGAGGGTGGTGGTCGGGCGGCTCCCCTATCCCAACGGGATTGCGTCCTCCAGCCCAGGGTTGCGGCAGAGCCGCTACCCTGGGTCCCGATCCCATCCCGCCCATCCAACCCCAACGTGGGTTGCGTCATGGTGCCGATGGGCCGGCCCCTGGCGATCCGACCGACGCAACCCTCGTTGGGGTTGGGGCCATGGCCATGAACCATCCCAGGGTAGCGGAGGTACCGCAACCCTGGGCTCTTGGACGCAGCCCCCTTGGGGCATGGGAAGGCAGTCCCCGTCGACGACCTTACCCGTTCTCGAAACTACCGTGCTCCAGACCATGGAGTACGCACTTGCCGGATGATCCGGTCGCTCTACCTCCGGGTCCGAGTTCCGTCCGACCTCATCCCCGCCTTGCAGGCCAGGGAAATGCGCTTCCGTCTGCGGACGAGATCGCTTGCCGAAGCCATGTCCTGCGCCGATGGTATCCGGACGCGCCTTACGGTCAGGCGCGCTTGCGACTGGGTGCTTCGGGTGGAGCCACGCTGCCGCCACGGTAGAGCACGCTGCGCCGCCGGCAGCCATCGAGGGGGAACGCATGGGAGCGGACGGAGAGAACAACCCGGCCACCGACGAAGCGCTGATGCTGCGGCTGGCCAGTGGCGACGAGGCCGCCTGGGCGGAGCTGGCGTCGAGGTACCGCCGCCACCTTGTCCGTTTCTGCGCCAGTTACCTCAGTGACGACCACGAGGCAGAGGACCTTGCCCATGAGGTGCTGCTCCGGCTCTACCGCAAGGCTGACCAATACGATCCCGCCTGCCCGTTTCATCCCTGGCTCTTTCGCATCGCCCGCAACCTCTGCCTTGACCACCTGCGGCACAAAGGAACCCTGCCGATGGAGTGGACTGCCGCCAGTTCCATCGGGGTGATGATCGAGAGGATGTGCGACACCACAACCTCACCTGCCGGAAAGGCCATGCGCAAGGACATTCAGGAACGCATTGCCGAGGTCCTGCATGAAATGCCGGAAGAGTCTCGAACCGCCCTGACCCTGCGCTATTGCCACGGCCTCCCCACCAAAGACGTGGCGGCGGTTCTCGGGATCAGCCCCGGCAACGCCCGTGTGAGGCTCTTCCGGGCGATCGTCGCCCTGCGGGACATTATCATTCCGCTCGTGGATGCAGAAGCGTCTGCGAGAATCAGATCGGTCTTCCCGTCCGGCAATCTGTAGCATCGAGGCCACGGCGCATGTATTGGTGATGGCGGCGGAAGCCACGACCGTTCCACTCTTGGGTTGGCACGATGGACTGCCCTTCGGACGAACAATTCTTCGACTGGCTCTTCGATGGCGATGGCAACCTGCCCCCGGATGTGCTGGACCA
>JAAYZO010000229.1 GCA_012514865.1 Lentisphaerota bacterium
CTCCAAGCTCCCAGCTCCCTGCTCGCCGCTGTCCCGCACCGCCGCACGGGCGTACTCGCCCTCTCCCGCTCTCCCTCTCCCGTTCGTGTCGTTCGTGCCGTTCGTGGTTAACTCTCCTCCCTCGTACCCTCTGCGTACCCCTGCGTCCTCTGCGGTGGAATCCCCTCTTCGGGAGCCGAGCCGACGCTCGGCGGTCCCAGGGGGAGCGCCACTCGGCTCGTGGCGCCCACTCCCCGCTCCAAGCTCCAAGCTCCCTGCTCCCCGCTGTCCCGCACCGCCGCACGGGCGTACTCGCCCTCTTCCCCCGCCTGGCGGTGTGGCGGGCGGCGTGGTATGCTGGCGCAGAGGCTGCGCCTGTGTTGCGGCCTGGAGGACTGACGCCATGCTTCGCCCGCTGATCGACGCCATTGCCCGCGAGTTCAACCCGGGGCTCTGTATCCAGGACATCCGGAACCACTGGTCGTGCCGGTGCACGGTACCGGGTCCGGGCATGCACCGTGCCGCGGCGCTGCTGGAAGCGCGTTATCGTGAGAATGGCGCCAGCGACGCGCGCGTCTATCCATTTCCGGCGGACGACCGCAGCGAGTGGCTGAACGGGCGTCGGAACCCGCTCGAGTGGCGTCCGTACGGCGCCGAGCTGGCGGTGGTATCGCCATCGGCCGAGGCGGGCGTGATCTGCCGCTGGTCGGACGAGCCGCTTTGTCTGATCTGCAACAGCCGTCCGACGCCGCCGGGTGGCGTTGAGGCCGAGGTGGTGGTGCAGCAGGGCCTCCTGCCGATCGACGGTGTGGTCGCGGGGCAGTGGTCCGGGCGGATTCTCTTCACGGACCAATTCCCCTCGACGGTAGCGGCGGCGGCGCACAAGGCCGGCTGCATCGGGCTGATCTCCGACTGCGTCTCGCCGCCGTGGCTGGCGGCGCATCCGCCGGTACGCGAGCCGCAGGATGTCCCGGATCTGGTCATGTGGACCATCTTCTCCGGGCGGCGTTCGGCGCCGCCGCTGTTTGGCTTCAACCTCTCGCCGCGGCAGGGCCAGCGTCTGCGCGCCCTGGCGCGGAGTGCGTCGGCGCCGTTGCGGGTGCGGGCGGTGGTCGAGACCGAGATGGTCGAGGGCATCTCGGATCTGGTGCATGCGGCGCTGCCGGGGACCGACCTCGCGCACGAGGAGGTCTGGCTCCTGGCGCATCTCTCCGAGCCCGGGGCGCGCGACAATGCCTCCGGGTGCTGCATGGGCCTCGAGCTGGCACGGGTCCTCGGCGATCTGACCCGGCGCGGCGTGCTGCCGCCGCTGCGGCGCACGATCCGCTTCCTGCATGCGACCGAGGTCGAGGGCTTCCTGCCGTACATCGAGCAGCGCCGCCAGGACCTCGGCAACGTCGTCGCCGGGCTCTGCTGCGACTCGGTCGGGCAGGACTTCGCGCTATGCGGCGGCGAGGCGGTGCTGTTCCTGGCGCCGGAGGCGAATGCGTCGTTCATCGACGGCCTCATGCAGACGCTTCTGGCGGCGGCCGCGGCCGTGCCGGCGCGGCGTTTCACGGCTGACAACTACGCCATCTTCCCCTGGCATACGGAGCCGTTCTTCGGCAACGACGCCTTCATCGCGGATGGCTTCTTCGACATCCCGACGCCGCAGGTCTCGACCTGGCCTGACCGGCACTACCACAGCAACCAGGACCTCCCGCACCAGATCAGCGCCAACACCCTCGGTCGCATGGCGATCGCCTTCGGGTCGTACCTGTACCTAATGGCCACCGCCGGGGCCGGCGAGGCGCGCTGGCTGGCCGGTCTGGCGGTGCAGGACTGGAAGCGCCGTCTGGCGGCGGCGGTGAACGACGCCCTCCTCGAGGCCGCGCCGGCGCCGGCGGCGGCGGTGGCGCGTCTGCGTCATCTGACGCTGCAGGCCCAGGACGCGGTCGTGCAGACGGCGCGTTTTGCGCCGGCGGATGCATCTCTGGCGGCCGACCTGCGCAGCCTCTCCGGCCGGGTGGCGGCCTGGGGCGAGAACGAGGCGGCCGAGGCCTGGGCGCTGCTCGGCGGCAAGGGCGATGTGCCGGCGCGGACGGCGGTCGCCGGTGACGGCCTGGGGGCCATCCCGCGGCGGTGCTGCTGGACTGCCCCGGTGCTCGAGGGCGGCCTGAAGGACCGCCTGGCGGCGCTGTCGGCCGACGGCGCCAAGCCGTCGCGGGTATGGCCCTGGATCAACGGGCATCGCAGCGTCGGCGAGATTGCCGAGCGCCTCGTCCATGGCGGCGCCATCGACCCGGCGGTGATCCACGCCTACCTGGGCATCATGGTCGAGGCCGGCGCTGTGGCGTGGGTCGAGGGCTGAAGGGCCGCGGGGACGCGGCCCTGGGGCTCGGGACACGGACGGACACGGACGGACACGGACGGACACAGACGGGCCTTGCCGGCACCCTAGAGGGTCGAGTGTCGGGGGCCGAGGGGCTGGCGTCCGGCGTTGAGCGTTGGACGTTGGGAGTCCGGGGTCGGAAACCTGCCAGGAAAGCAGGGCCTTGGCGGATCGTAGCACGGACGGGCTCTGCCGGCGCCGGAGGCGCCGGGTGGGGCATCACGACCGACCGGGCCAGGTGATCCTCTCTCCCTCCCCGCCTCTGCGTCCCTCTGCGTCCTCTGCGGTGAAATCCCGTCTGCGGGGGCCGGCCTCCTGTGCTACTCTGGAGGGGAACGCCGAACGCTGAACGCTCAACGCCCAACGCTCACGGACGGAGGGAAGAGAACCACGGATGGACGCGGATGGACTCGGATGGGGGAAGGGGGGAGAGTCGAAGGCAGGTCCGGAGTCCGGAGTCCGGAGTCGGGGAGGGGGAG
>JAAYZO010000230.1 GCA_012514865.1 Lentisphaerota bacterium
CTCCTGCACGCCGTCAGCCACTCCCTCACCAAGGGGCTGCTGTTCCTGACCGCCGGGAATATCCTGGCCGCCTTCGGCACCAAGAAGATCAGCGCCATCCACGGCCTCCTCAACCGCCTGCCGACGAGCGGCTGCCTCTGGCTGGCCGGCTTCCTGGCGATCACCGGCTCGCCGCCCTTCGGGCTGTTCGTCAGCGAGCTGGTCATCCTCAAGGGCATGGCCGAGGCCCAGCGCTGGGGCGTCGCCGCGCTCTACCTCATGGCCCTGGGCGTCATCCTGGTCGCCATGGCCCGCCTCGTCCTGCCGATGGCCTTCGGCCTGCCCCCGACGCCGTCGGGCGAGACGTCGGCGGTGCCGCCGACGCCGCCGCGCCGCCGCGAGGCCCTCTGGTCGGTCGCACCCGGCCTGGTGCTGCTCCTGGCGGTCCTCGTCCTCGGCCTGCACGTGCCGGCGCCGCTCTGGGACTTCCTGCAGGCCGCGGCGCAGATCGGAGGCCAGCCATGAGCCTGTCGACCTGGCATACCCTGACCGCCGGTCAGCTCATCCCCACGGCCGCGCTGCCGATCCTGCCCATCGCCGCGCTCCAGGCCGACCTCCTCGCGGCCGTCGCCGACGGCGAGCGCGTCAGCGCCCTCTTCGGCTGGCGTCTCACGCCGGACTGCGTCCGGGTCGTCGCGGTCCTGGCCGCCGACGCCGCCGGCCGGCTGCGCGTCGCCGCGGCCGACGTCGGCAGCGAGATGCCGTCGCTGACTCCGGCCTGCCCCCAGGTGCACCTCTTCGAACGCGAGATCGCCGAGCAGACCGGCGTCGTCCCGGTCGGGCACCCGTGGTGCAAGCCGGTGCGCTTCGCCCCGATGGACTACCCCGGCACGGCCGCACCCGCCGACCGCGCCACACCCCCCATCGGCGTCATGGACTTCTTCCGCATGGACGGCGATGAGGTCCACGAGGTCGCCGTCGGACCGGTGCACGCCGGCGTCATCGAGCCCGGGCACTTCCGCTTCCAGTGCCACGGCGAGACCGTCTACCACCTCGAGATCTCGCTCGGCTACCAGCACCGCGGCATCGAGAAGCGCCTCGTCGGCGGGCCGCACCCGCGCAGCTTCCACCAGATCCAGGCCGCCGCCGGCGATACCAGCATCGGCCATGGCCTCTCCTACTGCCAGGCCTGCGAGGCCCTCGCCGGCAGCCGCGTCTCGGCACGCGCCCAGGCCATCCGCGGCATCGCCCTCGAACTGGAGCGCCTCGCCAACCACACCGGCGACCTCGGCGCCCTCGCCGGCGACGTCGGCTTCCTCCCTACCCAGAACTACTGCGGCGCCATCCGCGGTGACTTCCTCAATATGACGGCACTGCTCTGCGGCAGCCGCCTCGGCCGCGACCTCCTGCGCCCGGGCGGGGTCGCCTTCGACCTCGAGCCCACGCGCGTCGACGACCTGCGCCGCCGCCTCGACAAGGCCGACCGCGAGGTCACCAACGCCGTCGAGCTGATGTTCGCTACCGCCTCGGTGCCGGCCCGCTTCGAGGACACCGGCCGGGTCGATAGGGCCCTCGCCGAGGCCATCGGCCTGGTCGGACCCGCCGCCCGCGCCTCCGGGCTGCCCCGCGATGTCCGCCAGGACCACCCCAGCGGCATCTACCAGGTCCAGCACCCGCCCGTCAGCGTCTGGAACAGCGGCGATGTCTTCGCCCGCGCCACCGTGCGCTGGCTCGAGATCCAGCGCTCGCTGCGCTTCATCCGCGAGGTCCTGGCCGGGCTGCCCCCGGAACGCGAGGACAGGCCCGCCGGAGCCCTGGCGCCCGAGAGCCTGGTCGTGACCCTCAACGAAGGCTGGCGCGGCGAGATCTGCCACGTCGCCATCACCGACAGCCAGGGACACTTCGCCCGCTATAAGGTCGTCGACCCCTCGTTCCATAACTGGTTCGGACTGGCACTGGCCCTGCGCAGCCAGGCCATCTCCGACTTCCCGCTCTGCAACAAGAGCTTCAACCTCTCCTACTGCGGCTTCGATCTGTGAGGGCCTTGCCGTGCTTCAGGTGATCCAAGCCCGTCTGCTCCAGGGGCATCGCACCATCCCCTTCCCCAAGGCCGAGCCGGTGGTCCCGGACCGCCTCCGCGGCCTGCCGCGCCTCGAGCCGTCGCGGTGCCCGGCCGAGTGCCGGCGCTGCGCCGAGGCCTGCCCGGTCGCGTGCGTGCACCACCACGACGGACGCCTCACCCTCGACCTCGGACAATGCCTCTTCTGCGGTGCCTGCCAGCGCGCCTGCCCCAGCGGCGCCCTCGCCTTCACCAACGGCACCAGCCTGGCCACCCGCCGACGCGACGACCTCGTCCTCCAGGGCCAGGAACTCCAGCGCGCCGAGGCCCTCGGCAAGGAGCTGCGCCGCCTCTTCGGGCGCTCCCTCAAGCTGCGCCAGGTCAGCGCCGGCGGCTGCAATGGCTGTGAGGTGGATATCAACGTCCTCGGGACGCCGGTCTTCGACATGGGCCGCTTCGGCCTGCAGGTGGTCGCCTCGCCGCGACATGCCGACGCCATGATCGTGACCGGGCCGGTCACGGAGAACATGCGCCTCGGCCTGCAGAAGACCTACGAGGCGATGGCCGCGCCGAAGCTGGTCATCGCCTGCGGCGCCTGCGCCATCAGCGGCGGCCCCTTCCGCGATCACGACGAGGTCCACAACGGCGTCGGCAGCCTCATCCCCGTCGACCTCTTCATCCCCGGCTGCCCGCCTCACCCGATCACCATCCTCGACGGCCTCCTGCGCCTCCTCGGTCGCTCGCGCTGAAAGCGCCGCCAAGGGCACCGAGACTGCGGCGGTGCTTGTCCGAGTCGTCGACGAAGCGTTTCGCGGGAAGAGGGAACTGAACCACGAAAGGCACGAAAAGCACGAAATGGAAGACATGGAGCTTCCGTCACTGGCATGGAACGGCCAGTGGCGGAAGATCCGTCAGGCGACCGACCAGCCGCCGTCGACGACCAGGGCCGCGCCGGTCATGTAGCTCGAGGCGTCACTCGCCAGGAACAGCGCCGGGCCCTGAATCTCGCGCAGTTCGGCCCAGCGCTGAAAGGCGGTCTGACCCACCACGGCACGGGCCTTCGCCGGGTCGTCGAGCAGCGCCTGGTTGATCTCCGTCAGGAAGGGCCCCGGGCACAGCGCGTTGCAGCGCACCCCGCTCGACGCCCACTCCAGCGCCAGAGCCCGCGTCAGGCCGATGACGCCCGCCTTGCTGGCGCAGTACGCCGTGCGCTCGCGCAGGCCGATCGTGCCGAGCACCGAGGCGACGTTGATCACCGAGCCGCTACCCTGCTCCTTGAGCACCCGCGACACGGCCCGGCAGCACAGCCAGGTGCCGCGCAGGTTGACGTCGACCACGCGCTCGAAATCCGCCACCGGGAAGTCCTCGATCGGATGGCGGATGTTGATGCCGGCGCTGTTGACCCAGATATCGATCCGGCCCCACTGGCCGCGAACCCGCTCGACCAGCGCCTCGACGGCCGCCGGGTCGGTCACATCGCAGGCCAGGCCCGCGCCGCCCCGGCCTCCCGCCGCCTGGATCTCGACGATCGCCTGCGAGGCCTCGGCGCCATGACGCGAACACAGCACCACCTCGGCACCGGCCTGCGCCAGTGCCAGCCCCATCGCCTTGCCGAGGCCCTTGCTGCCACCGGTCACCACCGCCACCCGGCCATCCAGACGAAACTGCGACAGGACATCCATGATCCTCAGGCCCCCTGTGTGAAAACGCCTGCTGGCGCCCCCGCGGCGCCGCGCGCAGTATAGCCCGGCACGCGCCCGACGGCCAGCCTTGCCGATGGCGCCCGCGGGCACTACGGTGACCGCCGTGGGCCGTGCCGCGCCCGGCACCGCCCGCCCGGAGGTCCTGCTATGGCACGCCTTGCGACCCTCTGCGCCCTCTCGGCTCTGACCGCCTGGCTCGCTGCGGCGACGGCCGCCGAGCCGGTCGTCACGCCGATCGCCTCGCCCGACGACTGGCTGCGCTGGGTGATCCCCCTGCCGAAGGAGGCGTCTCTGCCGACCCAGGTGACGCTGGATGCCTCCGCGGTGCGCCTGGTTCTCGATCCAGGCGCCGGCCCCAGCGCCGGCACCGGCTTCCGCCAGCTCCAGGCGCTCTTCCGGGAGAAGGCCGGTATCGACGGCAGCACCGGCGACATCTTCGAGATCCGCCTGGGGCGCTGCGACGAGGCCGGCCGCATCGGCGACGAGGCCATCCCCGGCGCCGAACGCCTGCGCGAGCTGCCCAACCGCGACCAGGCCTACGTCATCCGCGCTGTCGGCGAGCGCCGCATCGTCCTCGCCGCCCTCGAGTCGCCCGGACTCCTCTACGCCGCACAGACCCTCCGACAACTGCTCGAGCCGCGCTTCCGCGGCGCCATGGTCACCCTGCCCCTCCTCACCGTCACCGACTGGCCCGACCTCGCCGAACGCGGTGAGTGGGGCGGTTCGTCGATGCGCGACATCGAGTGGCTCGCCGAACGCCGCATGAACCTCGTCGAGTTCCACACCGAACACCGGGTCACCGCCGATGGCCAGCCGGTCGCCACCGTCGACTCGGCACTCCTCCGGCGCGGCGAACTCCACGCCGTGCACATGGTCCCGATCATCTCTCACCTCAACGGCATGGGCCAGCGCGGTGTCTACGAGGCCTTCCCCGAACTCCGCGGCAAGGGCTCCGCCGCCGTCTACAAGACCCCGACCGCCGACCTGGTGGCGCCGTGCGCCTCCCAGCCGCGCCTGGTCGAGGTCCTCGCCGGCTGGATGCGCGCCCTGGCCGCGACGGCGTCGGTCCGCGACATCTCCTGCTGGCTGGGCGAGCTGCGGCAGCACTGCGACTGCGAGGCCTGCCGCCAGACCGGGCAGTTCGCCCTCGAGGCGCGCGCCTTCGTCGCCGCCTGGCGCCTCGCCCGCCAGACCGTGCCCGACCTCCGCATCCGCGTCCTCCTCACCCAGGGCAGCTACGACAGCAACGACCGCGTCCTCGCCGAAATCCCGCCAGAGGTCGGCGTCACCTACTACGACGGCGGCCGCACCTACGACTCCTCGCCGCAGCCGATGATCTACCCGCTCCTCGAGGACTACGCCGCCAACGGCGGCTGGCTCGGATGCTACCCGCAACTGACGCCGTCATGGCGCATTGTCAGCCCGTGGAGCTGCCCGCACTTCATTCGCTTCCGCCTCACCGAGTTCGTCGACAAACGCCTGTCCTGCCTGGCTGGCTATGTCGTCCCGGACAACCGCCTCTTCGATGTCCAGGTCAGCGCCGCCGCCGAGTGGTCGTGGAATGCCCACGGCCGCGATGAACGCGCCTTCATGACCGCCTGGGCCACCCGGCAGGGCTTCGACCGGCCGGACGCGGTCGCCACCTGGGCCACCACCCTCGGACCGGCCGCCTGGGACCTCTATGGCGCCCGCTTCGTCGAACGCTACCTCTTCCACCCCCAGAGCCTGGCGAGCCTCCTGACCACCCGCCAGGCCCTGCCCTACGGCCAGGCCTTCCTCGCCCAGATACCCGACGCGGCCCGCCTCCACGCCAACCGCGACGCCTGCGCCGCGGCCCTCACCCTGGCTCTGGAGGTCGGCTCCCCCGCCATGGTCGCCGAGAGTCGCGCCGTCCTGGCCTACTACGACATGGTGATCGCCCTGGGCCGCCTCTGCGATGTCCTGGCTGACAACCGGACGCCGGCCTCCGAGCGCCGTGACGCTCTGCAGGAGCACCTCAACCGCCTGGCCCTGGCCGGCTGCCAGAATCAGGACGCCCTGCGCGACTGGGAGCGCGCCGTCGCGGTCGGCAGCGGCGGGGGCCGCCTCCGCGAGTCGATCGAAGCCACGGCGGGCACCGTCCACGCCCTCGCCAAGGCCCTGGCGCCCCACGGCCTGCGCAACCCGGCCCCGATGGTCATGGGCCAGCCCATCGGCGGATGGTCTTCGGAGGACTTCCGCGAATCGGCCGCCATCGTGCGCGAGTGGGAGGTGACGCCCTTCCTGGTCGCCCCCGGGACCTACGAGGTCACCTTCCAGTACAGCAGCGGCTGGAACGGCCTCCAGACCAGCCGCGCGGCCCTCGTGTCGTGGCCTCGTGACGGCGCCGATGCGGCCCGCGTCGAGGTCAGCGCCGACGCCCACCCGGGCACGACCGGCCACCGCAGCAGCGGGAATGTCTACACGCTGGTCCTGTCCAGCCTCGACCCCGACCGGCGCTATGCCGTTGTCGCCGAGATCCGCGGCACCCGGCCCCAGGACCAGCCCGCGGGCCGCACCGGCTGCAGCGGCACCGTCACCCTCCAGCGCCGCCGTGAGCACGACTGGCAGATCCGCCTCCTCGAACTCAGGCCCGACGAGCGTGCCGCCGGCCCCGACAGCCTCAAGACCGCCTTCACCGGCAAGGGCCTCCGCGTCGGCGTGGTCGTCGGCGGCTATGGCTCCGAGAGCCTCCGCGAGTGCCTGCAGGCACAGCCCGGCCTCGATGTCGTGGCCCTCAGCTACGCCGACCTCCGCCTCGACGAATGCCAGGTCGTCGTCTGGCCGCAGAGCCGCAGCAGCGCGGTGCCGCCGGACCTGGTCGCGGCCCTCGAGAGCTACGTCGCGAACGGCGGCGGCCTCGTCGCCACCCACGACGCCGTCGGCTACCGCCAGATGCCGAAGCTCCTGACCGCACTCTGCCAGGGCGGCACCGCGCACGTCCGCGACGAGCGCTGGCGCTGCGCCGCGGACCACCCCGTGACCGCCGGCCTCGACCCGAAGGCTACCCTGGCGCAGTCCTACCTCGACCACGTCCAGATCGAGCCCGGACCCGCCGGCAAGGTCGTCGCGGTCGCCGAGAAGACCGGCCGGCCGGTGGTCGTCGCCGGCGACCACGGCAAGGGCCGCTACGTCGCCTGCGGACTCCTCCCCGGATGCAGCGCCGACGCCCAGGAGGCCCCGCCGACCGCCGACGAGACACGACTCCTCACCAACGCCGTGCGCTGGTGCGCCCGCGCCCCCCAGGACCCGCCGGCGCCCTGAGCGGTCGCCCTGCAGACGAGGGGCCGAGGGTCGAGGGTCAGAGGTCAGAGGTCGGAGGTCGGAGGTCGGAGGTCGGAGGTCGGGGGGCGGGGGTCGGAGGTCGGAGGGCGGAGGGCCGTCGCGCTCGCTGGCTCCCTGCGGTGTTGAACGTTGGGCGTTCGGCGTTCAGCGTTCGGCGTTCAGCGCGGCTCGGGGGGCGAGGGGCGGGGGTTCAGCGTTGGACATTGAGCGTTGGGCGTTCGGCGTTCCCTTTCCCGCGGGTCGAGGGCCTCCTCACCCCGAACGCGCCGTGTCCAACGGCCCCCGCGATTTCCTTCGCCGCCGCCCGACGACAGCGCGGCTCGGGCCGCTATAGTGAACGCCGTGCGGAGCGCGCGCTCCGCGGCGGTGTTCACAGGAGGCGACGGCTGTGCTTTCCGGAGAGAGGGTCCTGGTTCTCGGTCTGGGCGACAGCGGCCTCGCCGCCGCCCGTCTGGCGCGTCTCTACGGCGCCGCGGTCACGGTTCTGGACAGCGGCGGGCAGCCCCGTCTTCGCGAGCGTGCCGAATCCCTTCGTACGGCCGGCATCGCGACCATCCTGGAGTGGAACCGCCGTCAGCCGCGCCCGGCGGCCGACCTGATCGTCATCAGCCCCGGCATCCCGCCGGCGTCCGACCTCGGCCGCCTGGCTGCCGAGGCCGCCTGCCCGGTGATCAGCGAACTCGAGTTCGGATACCGCTTCTGCGCTTGCCCCATCCTGGCGGTCACCGGCAGCAATGGCAAGACCACCACGGTCGAACTCCTCGGGCACTGCCTGCGCCGCGCCGGGCTGCGGGTAGCCGTCTCGGGCAATGTCGGCCTGCCGCTCTGCGAGGCGGCGCGGCGCTCGCACGCCCTCGACCTCATGGTGGTCGAGGTCAGCTCGTTCCAGCTTGAGCGGGTCGACCGCCTGGCACCACTCGCGGCCGCCATCCTGAATGTGACCCCCGACCACCTCGACCGCCATGGCAGCATGGCGGCCTACCGCGACTGCAAGCTGCGGCTCCTGCAGCACCTCGCCGACCCGCGCGACGCGATCCTGCGCGCCGACCTCGCCGCCGAACCGGCCGTGCAGGCGGCCCTGCACGGCGCTGCCTCGACCACCTTCTGCGGCCATGACGACGGTCAGGCGGATTGGTTCGTCAGCGCCAGTGGCGACCTCTGCCGACGCCACGCCGACGGCAGCCCGGCCCGCGTCGTGGTGCCGTCAGCCGCCATACGCCTCCCGGGACGGCACAACCAGGAGAACATCCTGGCCGCCCTCGCCCTCGTCGAACGCGCCGGGCGCGACCCGGCCATCATGGCACCCCACCTGGCCACCTTCCCCCTCGGACCGCACCGCCTCGAGACCGTCGCCTGCCGCGATGGCGTGCGTTTCGTCAACGACTCGAAGGCGACCAACCCCGACGCCCTCCTCTGCGCTCTGGAGACCCTCTGCGCCGGCAGCAGCGGCCCGAAGGTGCTCCTCCTGGCCGGCGGCGTCGATAAGGACGTCAGCTTCGCCGACATGGCGCCGACCCTGAAGCGTTACGTCAAAGGCGCTTTTCTTGTCGGAACCAGCCGCGAACGATTAGCCAAACTCTGGGGTGAGGTAGTATCTTGTAAGGTGTATGTTTCTTTCCAGGCGGCCTTCGATGCCGCGGCGGCGGAAGCCGTTCCAGGCGATGTGGTCCTGCTCTCGCCGGGATGTGCAAGTCAGGATATGTTTGCGAACTACGGCGAACGCGGTCAGGCGTTCCGTGATTTGGTTCAAAGGAGATGTGGGGAATGAGACGCCAGGCGCACGGTTCTCGGATCACCTCGGTCGGTCTTTCCGCGGTAGCAATGGCGGGTGCCGCGGCCATCATGGTCAGCGGCTGCGCGCGCCGGCCTCAGCCGGGCCTGCTCGGCACGCGCATGGTCGTCCCCGCACCCTACGTCGAACCCGCGGTGGTGCCGAGCGCCAGCATGGCCCTGCCCAGTGAGCCGGCTTTCCCGGCCCTGCCGGCCCTGCCCGCCCTGCCGGCCCAGCCTCTCAGCGAGGGGTCCTTCCAGGCCCCGATCGAGTCGGTGATCGAGCTGCCGGCCGACGACGAGGTCAAGCCCGCCGCCAGCTCCGGCAGCAAGAGCGCCGCCGCCAGTCGGCCCGAGGACTCGGGCATGACCTACACCGTCAAGAAGGGCGACTCGCTCTGGCTCATCGGCCAGATGTACGGCGTCTCGGTCGCCGAACTGACGGCCCTCAATGGCCTCAACCCCGACAAGGTCCTCAAGATCGGCCAGATCCTCAGCCTCCCCGCCGGGGCCCGCCTGCGCGATATCTCGGAAATCCGCCGCGCGACACGCTCGACGCGCTCCACGCCGGCACCCGCCGCGCGCCCGCGCAGCACCGGCACCAGCACCCGCAACGCCAGCACCCCCAGCCGCCCGGCGCGCAGCACCACCAAAGAGCCCATCCCCGCTGACGGCATCCACGTCGTCAAGTCCGGCGATAACCCCTGGACCGTCGCCCGGCGCTACGGCGTCCCCCACGCCGACCTGATGCGCTGGAATGAGCTGACCAGCGCCAGCGTCCTGCAGGTCGGCCAGAAGCTCCGCCTGCGCGGCACCGCCGCCGCCAGCACGAGCACCGGCACCACCCTGCCCGCCACCGCGCCGGCGGCGGCCGTGCCCGCCGCAGTGACCGCGCCGGTCACCCTCCCGGCCCCGACCGACGTCCTGCCGGAGACGGCCCCCGTCACCGCGCCGGCGCTCGACCCCGCTGCACCCCTGACACCGCCGGCCACCGCGCCGGCGGCGGCACCCGGCGCAGGGCTCGACCCGGCCGCCGCCCCGGCTCCGGCAGCAGCCCTACCCACCGGCGCCGTCGACCTGCCCAAGAAGCTCCAGCACAGCTTCACCGACGGCGAGAGCCTCCAGATCATCGCCGATATGTACGGCACCACGGTCGACGCGATCCTCAAAGAGAACCCGACCATCAAGAGCGACGCCGACCTCAAGCCCAACGTCAAGCTGATGGTGCCCTACCGCTGATACCGGCCGTGCCGGAGCCGCATCTCCGACACGCCTCCACGGGGAGCCCGACCACACCGCGTCCGGCTCCCCGTCGCGTTTGGGCCGGCGGCGCCACGCCGAGTGGCATGACCCCGTCGGGCCGCCGCCCGCGGCAGGGCTGTTCAAATATCGCGCCAGCGCCCACCTGGTTACCCTGAAGGGGTGCCAGATCGTAGCCGGGGGTCGCGCCAGAGCCCGACCCCCGGAACCATGGACCCACAGGCCATGCACCCTGGAGGGGTGCCAGAAGCGGACTCCGAAACAGCCCGCCGCCCGCGGCAGGCGGGTTTGCCTTTGCGGCGACGCCGGGCATAGTGTCCACCGTGATGGTCCCAAACAGCATCGCATCCCGGTCCCTCCCGAGGCGGGATGCGGTACCGGCGCCGCGGCTCGGCCGCACCAGGACCGGTTCACCGGTCGAGCAGGGAGTTCCCCCGACGTGAAGCATCTCACATGGCCCATGCGGATCGCCGTCTGGGTGGTGGTCGCCGCGCTGTACCTCATGGCCTGGCGCGTCTGGCGCTATGACCCCCAGCGGCCGTTGCCGGTGCCGCCGCCAACGCCCGTCGAAGCGCGCGATCTCGGCCAGCGCCTCAAGGTCCTGGCCCTGGAGGAGCGCGTGCGCTCCTGGCGTGCCCCCGATCTGAACGCCCGTCAGGCCGCCTGGCTCGCCGCCAAGGCCGAGTACGTCCTCGCTACCAGCAAGGTCCTCGACGCCAAGGCCACCCTCGACGAGAAGGCCCGTATGCAGGTCTTCAACGACTGGCGGCGACTCCACCGCGCCGCCACCCTCAGCCGCCTCGGCGCTCTGGAGATACCCGAGGAGTCCGGCGGCCGCCTGCGCGCCTACTGGTCGCCCATCGACAGCTCCCTGCAGACCTACTCGCTGGCCTTCCCCGAGCCCTACGACCCGGCCGTCAGCTACCCCCTCATCGTCAGCATGCACGGCCATGGCTGGTACCGGCCCTTCCAGGGCCACCCCGCACCCGTGTTCAAGGGCGCCTTCAGCCTGTCGCCTCAGGGCCGCGGTTCGACCGACTACATGGCTCTCGGCGAGGACGACGTCCTGGCCACCATCGACGAGGTCTGCCGCGACTACCCTGTCGACCCCGACCGCGTCTACCTGCGCGGGAGCTCCATGGGCGGCACCGGCTCATGGCACCTCGGCGTACACTACGCCAGCCGCTTCGCCGGCATCCTCCCCATCGCCGGCAACGCCGACCACACCGCCTGGCAGAGCCGATGGGGCTGGAATGCCGACTTCGAAGGACGCAACCACGAGCTGCGACGGCTCGTCCAGGAGGCCCAGACCGCCCGCGCCTTCGCCGGGAATCTCCTGAATCTCCCCGCCTACGTCCTGCACGGCACCGCCGACACCGTCGTGCCGCCCGAACACGCGCGCCAGACCGTGGCCGTGCTGCGCGCCCTCGGCTGCCCGGTGCAGTACCTCGAGTTCCCCGGCGTCGGACACGGCGGCTTCCCCGCGGACGCCGAAGCCGAGGCCCTCGCCTGGCTTTGCGGCCAGCCGCGCCAGGCCCACCCGCCGCGCGTGCGCTGGTCCGCCGATCTCATGCGCCACGGCCTCGCCTACTGGGTCCGCCTCGAGGAGAAGCGCCAGCCGCTCGGCCTGGCCGACATCGACGCCGAGGTCATCGACCGCAACCACGTCCTCATCCGCACGGGGAACCTCCGCGCCGTCTCGCTGCAGCGCGATGCCGTCCTCCTCCAGCCCGGCCGGCCGATCTTCGTCGATATCGACGGCGAACGCGTCATCTTCCCGCCCGGACCGGCCAACGCCTGGATGGGCCTGCGCTACCTCGACGGCGTCGGCTGGCGCGATGCGTCGCTCCTGCCGACGCCCCCCCTGCGCAAGACCGCCGGCCTGGAGGGGCCCATCCAGGAGGCCCTCCACGCACCCTTCGTCATCGTCCTCGGCACGCGCTCGCCAGACCCCCTCAAACGCCGCCTCTGGGAAGACGAGGTGCGCCGCTTCGCCACCGACTGGAAACGCCGCAACCTGGCGCCATGCCCGTTCATCCGCGATGTCGAGTGCACCGCCGAGATCGCGGCCGAGCGGAACCTCATCCTCTTCGGCGGACCCGAAGACAACACCGTCGCCGCCGTCCTCGAAGCCCGCCTCCCGATCGCGCGGGTCATGCGACCCCTGAGCGCCTCGGCCGACCCGGCCCACAGCAGCAGCACTGACCGCTGGGGCCTCTCGGCTCCCGACGTCGGCTGGTTCATGGCCTACCCCAACCCCGAACACCCCAACCGCCTTGTCGTCATCCTCGCCGCCGGCGGACCCCAGGCGATCTACCAGGCATGGGGACGCTTCGGGAACTGGTTCAACTGGGGCGTCCATGACTCCCGCAAGTACTTCGACTACGCCGTCTACGACGCTCTCTCCGCCGGGCCGGAGTCGCTCCGCCTGGTCGGGTGGTTCGGCACCGACTGGACGGTCGAGGCGGGCTCGTGGTGGATCGGCAACGACGCCGTCCGCGCCCGCCTCGCCCCCCAGGGCTTCCCCGCCTACGAGCAGGCCCCGAGCGATGTCGCCGAGATGGACCTGGCCGACCTGCGGCCCGACCTCATCGACCAGATGCGCGGCGCCGTCGGCGTCGGCAGGAGCTTCTTCGGCCAGCCGCTCCGCGGCGCCCTCGGCCTGCGCGCCCCGGCCGTCCTGGAGTACGACCTCGACGGCACCTGGCGGTCGCTCTCCACCGGCGCCACCCTCCACAACAGCACCGAGGCGACCCTCCTGCCCAGCCGCGCCCGCAGTGAGCAGGTCCGCTTCATCATCAAGGGCGACGGCCGTGACCTGGCCGCCGCGAGTGTGACCTGGGAGCGCCCCGACGTCCACCTCATCGCCGACCTGCGCGGCGTCAAGCGCCTGCGCCTGGAGGCCGTCTGCACCGGCGGCCCCGCCTGGCTGCACATGGGCGCCGCCTGGACCCAGCCCCGCCTACGCCGCTGAGGGCGCCCCGCCGGCGACTCTCAGGCGCCCGTCAGGGACGCGTTGATCGGCCAGTAGGCGAAGGCCGGGGTCTCGTAGGGATGCGCCGCGCGCAGGGCCTCCAGGGCCGCGGGCAAGGCCGCCGCCGTGCAGATCATCTCGAGACGCAGTTCCTCGACGCGCTCCAGGACGCCGTGACGGCCCAGCGTCGGCTGCGAACCGGCCAGAGGACGGAACTGGCCCGTGCCGGCCGTCTCCCAGCAGCAGGAGTCGTAGGCGCCCAGACGGCCGGCACCGGCTGCAAACAACGCCGCCTTCACCGCCTCGGACTGCGCCGGCGGCACATACACACAGAGAGTATACAGCGCCGGGTCAACCTTGATCGCCATGGCAGCCTCCTCGCCGGCCCTCAGGCCGGCACGCTACCGCCCAACCCGCGGCGCCCGGCAGAGCGGCTGACACAGCCGCCACTACAAGCGCCACTCGGCTCGTGGCGCCTACTCACCCGGCGCCATTCCGCGGTAGGTCGCGCGAGCCGAGCGCGACCACGGGCGCCGCCCCGCGGCGCCCGGCAGAGCGGCTGGCACAGCCGCCACGACAAGCGCCACTCGGCTCGTGGCGCCTACTCACCCGGCGCCGTTCCGGGGTAGGTCGCGCGAGCCGAGCGCGACCACGGGCGCCGCCCAGCGGCGCCCGGCAGAGCGGCTGGCACAGCCGCCACTACACGCGCCATGTGGCAAGAGCCCCCCCCCTTGAGTCCCTTGAGTCCCTTGAGTCCCTTGTCGACCGTGGCAGGCGCCGCCGCCCGCGGCGCGCGGCGGGCCGGCCGGCCCCTCAGGCCCGGCGGCGGTCGTCCCAGGCGGCGATGACGCGGTCGAAGAGCGCGTCCACCGACGCATCCGGGCGCTGCCGCGACGGGTCTTCGCGGAACCACGCCACCGCGGCGCGGATGCCCTCGCGGAAGCCGGTCCGGCACGCGAAGTCGGGCACGAGGCGCTTCACCTTGGCGCAGTCGAAGACGCCGGGGTGGGCCTTGTCGCCCTTGAGTTTGTCATGCATCACCGGCTCGACCTCGCAGATGACCTCGGTGGGTATGTGCACAATCGCCGGCGCGGCGACGCCCAGGGCCAGGCTGATCTCGGCCATGATCTGGTTCCAGGTCAGGACCTCGTCCGAGGTGATCTGGAAGGCGTCGTTCAGTGCTGCCGGGTTGCCGAGCAGCCCGGCCAGGCCGACTGCGAAGTCGGCACTGCTGGTAAGCGTCCAGAGGCCCTGGCCGTCGTCGTGAATGAACACCGGCCGGCCCTGCTCCAGGCGCGCCGCGACGGTGTAGCCGACGCTGCTGACCGGATTCGGGATCCAGCGCGACGAGTAGGTGTGCGAGGGCCGCACGATGGTGACGGGGAGGTCCGCGCCGGCGTGGCTACGCAGGAAGTCCTCGCAGGCCTGCTTCTTGCGGCCGTAGAGGCTGAAGTCGTTGCCCAGCGGGTCTGCCTCGGTGATCGGCAGACGCGCCGGCGGCTTGCGGTACACCACCGTCGTGCTGATGAAGACGTACTGGCCGGTCCGGCCGCGGAACAGCTCGACGTCGCGCTGGACGTCGGGGACGTCATACGCAATGAAGTTCACCACGGCGTCGAAGTGCCGCCGACCGAGGGCCGCGCGCATGGCCGCGGCGTCGGCGTGGTCGGCGACGACCGCCTCGAAGCCGGACGGCACCGGCGTCCGGCCGCGCGTCACCAGGGTGACGCGATGGCCGCGCGCCAGGAGCAGCGCCGCGCAGTCCGAGGAGATATTGCCCGTGCCACCGATGAAGAGGATATCCATCGTCTCGCTAGTCCTTTAATTAGGGGGTCGCCGCGCCGTCGCGGCGGCGTGCGTCGTCACGGCGCGGCCGTGGCGGCATTGACATACGGGCAGGCCTGACGGAAGTTGCAGCGTCGGCAGACGCGCTCGTTCTCACAGAACGGGAAGCGCTCCTCCGAGGCCTGGTTGGCCGCGACGTCGTCGAGACGCGCGCGCATCGCCTCGGCACTCGTCAGGATGAGGTCCTTGGTGTTGACCAGCATCTCAGGCTGGACCGGGTAGTCGCTGACGCGGGCCTGGTCGCCGAGGAAGACGCCGCAGAGGCGCAGGCGGTCCAGCGAGGCGAACCACTTCTCGGCCGCGTAGAGGGCGTAGCACGCCAACTGCGTCGTCAGCGACTCGCGGTCCTCGGCGCCCGTCTTCCAGTCGATCACGCGCACGGCGCCGTCGGCGTCGGTGTAGGCGAAGTCGATGGCGCACCAGACCTTCAGGTCGTCGATGCTGAAGGTGTCGAGGGTGTCGATCGGCTTCCACTGCAGGTAGGGCGTCGCCTCGATCTCACGCCGCACGGCGCTCTCAGCAAAGGCCGCCAGGCAGGTATTGACACGCTCTTTGGTGCTGTCGGTGATCTCACGCGGCAGCGATCGGCCGTTGCCGTAGTAGAGCTCCTGCAGGTTGGTCTTCTTCGGACGCGTCCGCCACTCGCCGCTGACCGCCTCCAGCCAGCCGGAACGCAGACGCGTGCGCGCCCGCGCCTGCAGTTCCTCGACAGACATCGCCTGGCCCGTGCGCGCCAGACGCTGCAACGCCTCGCCGATGGTCTCGTGGACAATGCTCCCCGCCCACATCGGCAGGGTCTTCAGGTTCTTGAGGAGGTACAGCAGACGCGTGCGCTCGGGCGCCTCGGCCTCCCAGCCGCCCCAGGAGCCGTAGTAGTTGTAGTAGTAGGCCCGCTCGCACTCGCGAAAGAGCGCCGCGCGCGACACCGACCAACTGAAGTCATTCGAGAGTCTGGCCATGAGCCCGGGTGTCCTTTTCCTCCTGGCGACGCCGACGGAAAAACGCCTGCAGCATGGCCTGGCACTCTTCCGCAAGAACGCCGCCGCGGACCTCGACGCGATGTAGCATCCCCGGGTGGTCCGTGATGCTCAGGGCGCTGCCGGCGGCGCCCATGCGCGCATCGGCACAGCCGAAGACCAGGCGCCCCAGACGGGCATTGACCATCGCACCGGCGCACATGGCGCACGGCTCCTTGGTCACCACCAGGGTGCACTCGTTCAAACGCCAGTCGCCCAGCGCCGCCGAGGCCTGCGTCAGGGCGATCATCTCGGCGTGCGCCGTGGCGTCGTGGAGCATCTCGACCTGATTGCAGGCCCGCGCCAGGACACGGCCCTGGCCGATGACAACCGCGCCGACGGGGACCTCGCCGCTGCTCTCGGCCTGCGCCGCCAGACGCAGCGCCAGGCGCATGGCGCCCTCGTCGCTGAGGTCGGCCCGGCGCAGCACCGGCTCGTGGTCGTCCGCGGCGCTCACTCGGAGAGCTCCTCGAGGAGTCGCCGCGCCCGCTCGGGCCGGCCGTCGACGGCAATCGCCGCCGCCTGACGCAGACGCGCCAGACGCGACGCGTCCGCACCGCCGGCACGCTCGATGCGGTCGAAGCCGGCTGCCACCTCGAGGAGGTGACTGCGCAGGTCCGCCGCGTAGAGATCCAGGAGTTCCTGCCCTGTCTTGGGTGGAGTCAATGCCATGCTCATGCCCAGCCGTGCCGACTGCCCACCAGCGGTGCGGGCCCGGCACCCTCCCGACCGCAACGGGCAGTATAGCGCCCCAAGCCAGCCCTGGCCATGCCCGCCCAACGCCGGACCCGGAAACCCCCGACCCGCGACCCGCGACCCGCGGGAAAGGAAACGCCGAACGCTGAACGCCCAACGTCGAATCGACTCTTAAGAGGCTTATTGCGTATCGTACTCGTCCTCGTCGTCGTCCCTCGTCGTCGAAGTTGAGATCAAACTCTATCGAGTACGAGGACGAGGACCGCTGCGCTGAGGACGAGGACGATTCTTTAGAGTGGACTCACCGCCCAACGTTCAACACCGCAGGGAGCCAGCCAGCACGACAGCACGACGGAACTCCGAACTCCGAACTCCCGAACTC
>JAAYZO010000231.1 GCA_012514865.1 Lentisphaerota bacterium
AGCGGCAGGGCGCTGTAGTACGAGCGCATGCGGCCGGACTGCTTCCAGGCGAGGGCTGGGGCCTGGTTGTGGACGTAGCGGCCCAGGATGGTAGCCTCGGGGTCGGCGACGCTGAAGACCGGTCCGAGGGTGACGGGGACCGGGCTGAAGGGGTCCTGATAGGGCCGGATTTCGTGGCGCTCGAGGCCATCGCCGTCGACCGCGATGGCCAGGTCGGTCCGGGCCTCGGGGCTCTTGACGAGGGTGAGGCCGGTCAGCTCGGTCATGCTTTCGAGGCTGACGCCTTCGTTCTCGTCGACGTACCCCGGCGCGTAGAGCCAGAGGGCGGTCTTGCCCTGGGCCTCGAGCGTCGCGCGGATCATCCGGCGCGTCGCGCGGTCCATCGAGGCGGCATTCAGGAAGATGAGGACCTTGTAGGGCTCGATCAGCGCCGGGGTGAAATCCGAGAGGAGGTAGCAGTCGGTACTCGCGGCGACCTTCTTGAGTTCGTAGAAGACGGTCTTGGTCTGGCTGTTGAAGACGACGCCGCCGGCGTGCATGACATCCATGCTGGCGATGTCGCGGTTGTTGAGGAAGAGAGCGACCTCGGCGCCGGGCGCATGGGTGAAGGCGGTGAGTCGCCGGCCGATGTCGGCGAAGCGGTTGAGGTGGTGTATGAGGCTGTCCTCGGCGTACCATCCGACCGAGCGTCTGCCGGCGAAGCCCTGGGCGAAGCCGCAGAACCACGCCAGGTCGCCCCGGACGGCCGTCTCGGCGAAGTCCCGGCGCATGACGTTGAGGGTCTCGGCCTGGCTGGTCGTGTAGTGGTCGCGCACGACATTCATGTCGACGAAGAAGGTCCGGATGTCGTACTCCTCGATGAAGGCCTTGCCATGGTGTCGCATGGAGGCGGAGGGCAGTTGGGTGACGAGCGGGGTTCCGGCGCGGACGCCCCAGTAGCCCTGGATGGTCGCGAGGAAGTCGATGGCGGGTGACTGCAGGACGACATCGAGGCTCATGGGTCCGACCTGGTGGAGGCCGTACATGCGGGTGCCGAAGGACGCGTAGGTCCCGATGGTGTAGAAGCCCCAGGCGCCGACGAGGATGCGTCCCTCTCCGGCGGTCTTGAAGGCGGCCGCGATCTCGGCGACGGCGTTGGCGACGGCATCCGAGTGGTACTCCCAGTAGTCCATGGCCATGCGTCCGGTGGCCGGGTCGCGGAAGCAGGCCTCCTCGAGTCGGCGCAGCTCGTCGGGCTCGACGCGGGCGTCGTCGAAGGTCACCGTAGGGCGTTTCCAGGCCTTGCGGAGGGCCTCGACGTCGTCGTGGTAGCGTTTCCGGAGGGCCTGTCGGAAGCCGCGTGTGGCAGCGTTCGAGACATCGCCGAGGGCGATCTCGTCGCGTGGCGTCTTTCCGGCGCGGTTCACCCCATACCCGTAGATCATGGTCTCGCCGCCCAGGCCGGTGGTCAGGACCACCCCCGCGATGTGTCCGGCGTAGTCGCTCTGGAGCATGTGCCTGATGACCCGCGTGCCGCCGCGGATGGCCTCCTCGCGCCAGCGCTCCGACGAGAATGAGTGCATGATCCGGCGGCCGTCCGAGAGGACCGTCGCCTCGTCGGGGCGCGTGTTGGCGTAGTTGGTGCGGCAGTCCAGCGGGATCAGCAGGTAGGCATTCGGGTAGAACCGCAGGACTTCGCGGATCTGCTGGTCGAGCCCGGGCAGGACACGCCGGAAGTGGGCCTCCTCGTCGATGCCGTCCGGCGGGAAGAGCGCGCAATCCGCCGGGCTGAAGCGGTAGATGCCGGCGCGGATGGCGCTCTGCTCGCCGAGTTCGCGGTAGGTCGTGAATGCGGCATTGAGGGCGAAGACCACCGGGGGCATGACCTCGCCGTTGATGACGACGCGCGTCTGGTTGTTGACCATGCGGATTTCGGCGGTGCTGGGGGTGCTCTTCAGGGCCGGCGCCGCGTTGGCGCGCCGGATGGCGAGGTGCGGCTCGGCTGCGAAGCGGACGGGGAACTCGCCGACGTCGGCGAGGGCCCGGAGGCGCAGGGGCAGCCGGCCGTGCGGGGCCCACTCGGGTATGGAGAGGGCCAGGCGCACCGCGTAGACCTCGCCGGCGGTCCACCGCGAGGTCGGCGTCGGCGGCATGATGTCGGCGGCGGCGAGGGTGTAGTCGGTCGAGTCGCTCGCCGGCTTCATGCCGACGATGGCGCGGAAGCCGTAGTCGGCGTCGACGGCGCGGCTGAGCCTGATCTTCGCCACCGCCTCGATCTGGGCACCCGGCGTGCACTCGGCCGGCCAGCCGTCGAGGCCCACGACCTCGAAGCCGCCGTCGGTGCCGGGCGGCTCGAAGGTGTAGGCGATGTTCTCCTGGTAGCTCGGCAGCGACCTCGACACGGCCGCCGCCTCCCAGCGTCCCGCGGCCTCGCCCGGCCGGTACCACCCCTCCACCGCCGCCTGCAGGCACTCCCACTGGGCGTCCGAGCCGATACGCTCCATGCCGCCGTGGTCATCGACGAGGACCAGCTCGGCCAGCATGCCGAAGTTACCGCCGAAATCCGAGGCATGGACCGCCAGGACATTCTCGCCGGGGCGGACCCGTGCGGTGATGTCGTAGCTGATGACCGGGAAGCCGCCCGCGCCGATCTCCTCGCCATTGAGGTAGAGTCGGTAGGAGTCGTCGACGCTGATCATGAAGGCCGCCTTGGCCAGACCGCGGCCGTCGCTCCAGCGGAAACGTCGCCGGAAGCGGACATCGCGGTCGGCGTCTCGCCAGAGGTACTTGCCGGCCCAGCGCGGCGGTGTGAGGAAGCTTCGGTTGGCGGCCCGGCCGGCGACCTGCAGGTCGCGGATGCCGATCTGCCCGGCCGCCGGGGTAGGGAAGGCCAGGCGCAGCCGCGATGTCAGCGTCGGCGGGAAGGCGGTCAGGGCCTCCGCGTCGTTCTGGACCGCCAGCGTCTGCCAGGCCTCGCCGAGCCGGGCGCTGACGGTGTACCCGGCGGGCATGAACTCCCTGACCCAGGTCAGCCGCGTCCCGGTGACCGTCACCGGCGCCGGCCAGCGGACCTCGACCCAGGGGTTCGCCTCGCCCTTCTCGCTGAGGAAGGACGTCGCGTAGAGGCCGTCCATCGCGGCCTCGGCGCAGCGGCTCTTGTCGGCGCGGTCCTGGGAACTCGGCAGCAGGACGGCGTTGCAGTCGGCCGTCGCGATGCTGTTCTCCAGCGGCTCGATCGCGGGGGCGGCCGGGCCGCCGCCGGTGGGCGGCGCGGTCTCCGAGAAGTCCGGCGTGGTCGAGAGCCTGAGGGCGTCGAGCCAGCTCGTGCCGGCGGTGGGGCTCCAGATCACGCCTCCCAGGAGGATCGTGTCCGCGGCCTGCAGGTCGTGGCCGGGCCGGGGCTCCTCGACGCGTCGAAGGCCGTCGACGTAGAGGGCCGCCTGGTCCCGGCTCCACACCGCCTTGATCGTGCGCCACTCCCCGGCATGCCAGTCGGCGGCGTCGGTCGCTATGTAGAACGGATGCGGGAGCCGCCCGATGAGGAACTGGAGCTGGCCCGACGGGCCCTTCCGGAGCTGGATGATGTCGTCCTGAGTGCGGGCATGGAAAAAGAACTTGAACGACTGGTCGGCGCCCGACCAGTCCACTGCCCGGAGGCGCATCTCGAGGGTGCCGGCCTCTGCCGAGAGCGCCCCCGCGTGCGGCACGGTGAAGCGGTCCTGGGGGCCGATGACGACGGCGTGGCCCTCCACGAAGCGTGGCGTCCCGGTCACCTGACCGGGACGGGGTTGACCCTCGATCCTCAGGTCGGCATTGAAGTCCATGGTCATCGCGGCCTCGCCGGCATGGAGCCGGGCCGCCAGGGCGGCGGCGGCCAGCAGAGCCAGGGCAGTCCATGGCAGGCGGTTCGTCGTGTGCATCATCGTGCTGCGGCCTTTCGCCATCGGCGGCGTCGTCTCCCGCCTGGTGGCATCAGAAGGTATGCCCTGCCGAGGGCGCGCGGATGCCCCGGCAGGCGTTGATCTGCGGTGTGTGCCCGGGAGTGCCGACATCCGCGCGGAAGGCGCGGATAGGAGCACGATCTCCTGAACACGCGGGCGCGCCGAGGCGCGCACCCATGTCCAGGCAAGATACTCATGCGGGGGCTGCCGGCAAGGTTCCGGGCGGGAATCCCGGGGTGGCCGATGCGGTTGAGGTCGTCAGACTCTCGCTCGTGACAGGCCGCGGATCCGTCGCCATCGTTGTGCGCGGGCCGCGGCCGCCGGTCGTTGCCTCGTCACCAAACCTGGAATTGGCCTCCGGCGGCCGCGGCTGGCCCGAAAGGCGCACGAAGCGCAGGAGGGGGAGAAGCCCGGAGAGGGATAGCCGCAAAGAGGCGCAAGAAGCACAGGAGGGAGAGAAGCCCGGAGAGGGATAGCCGCAACGAGGCGCAAGAAGCGCAGGAGGGGGAGAAGCCCGGAGGGGGATAGCCGCAAAGAGGCGCAGGAAGCGCAAGAGGGGAGAAGCCCGGAGGGGGATTAGCCCAAGTTACGCACTGTGACGCGTAAGTTATTGCGCCG
>JAAYZO010000232.1 GCA_012514865.1 Lentisphaerota bacterium
CCTCCAGGGTGCATGGCGTGCAATCCGCGTTTCCGGGGGTCGGGCTGCGCGCGACCCCCGGCTACGATCTGGCACCCCTCCAGGGTGACCGAGTGAGCGCCGCCGCGATCTTCAAACAGCCCTGGGGGCGGTGGACTTCCGCTGGTTCTGCTGGGCGGTGGGGCTATGGTGTGGGCGGAGACAGGGGGTCTGTCTCCAAGGAGGACGGTCCCATGGTCAAGCTCGGCGTCATTGGTTGCGGCGGCATTGCCACCCATCAGCTCAAGTCGGTCTGGCCCGACGGCCTGTTCGAACTGGTCGCGGGCGCGGACATCCGTCCCGAGCAGCTCGAGGCGTTTCGTCAGGCCTTCGGTCTGCAGCGCGGCTATGCCGACTACCGCGACCTCCTGCGCGACGAGGCGGTGGAGGCGGTGATGATCTGCACGCCGACCTGGCTTCATGCCGAGATGGCGATTGCGGCGGCGGCGGCCGGCAAGCCGACCTTCCTGCAGAAGCCGATGGCGATGTGTTCCTACGACTGTGTCAAGATTGCGCGTGCCTTCGAGGCCGCCGGGCTGGGCCTGCAGATCGGCTTCGTGCGGCGTTTTGACAGCGACTGGTGGACCCTCAAGCGCGTCGTTGACTCCGGCGAACTGGGCCGGCCGCTGGTCTGGCGCCAGATCGCCGGCGGGACGGCTCCGGCGCGGCCCTTCTTCATGGACCGGATCGAGGGCGGCGGGCCGCTGATCGACGGCATGGTCCACAACTACGACTTCGCCACGCACTGCTTCGGCGAGCCGGTCTGGGTCAAGTCGAATCCCTGCCGGATCCGTCCGGATACCACCGCCGTGGACACGGGCACCGTCCTGATCGGCTTCGAGCACGGCGACCAGGTCATGGCCTCGTGGAGCTGGGGCCTGCCGGCCGGCGTGCGTGCCAGCTCGGCCACGGACGTCATCGGACCGAATGGCGTGCTCTTCTTCCCCGGTTCCTACGACGCGGCGAAGGTCGAGGGCAAGATCGACCCGGCGACCGAGGGCGCCTACCTGATGGTCCTCAAGGACGGCGTGGAGAAGGTCATCCCGTTCACCCGTGGGGCGATGTTCCGCGACGAGCTGCGCCACTTTGCCGAGTGGGTGAGCACGGGCGGCACGCCGCGTGTTGTGGCGGCTGACGGCCTGCGCGCCACGCGCATTGCCGAGCTGGCCCTCGGTGGCGGCGGCATGGTCTGAGCGGCCGGTCACTCCAGGAGCAGGGCCGCAGTGACGGCGGCGGTCCAGTGGTAGTCGCAGATCGGCGCGATGCCGCGGCCCGTGCCGAGGCGGCGCTTGCGGTCGAGGTCGCGGGGCGAGGTCAGGCCGAGGGCGTCGTAGTACTCGAACAGGCAGCCCTCGCGCTCATACCAGCGCTGGACCGTCTCCAGGAGGTTCTCCTTGAGGGCCTCGGCCTCGGCTGAGAAGCCGTAGCGGCGCAGCCCGAGGACGACCAGGTAGCTGAGGTTCACCCAGGCCGGGCCGCGCCACATATCCTTGCAGAAGGTGCCGCTGTCGAGGGCCTCCGAGGGCACCTGCACCGGCGCGCCAAAGGTGGCCGGATTCGAGAGGTGCCCCGCCAGGCGTGCCGCCCGGTCCGTGGTGGCGATGCCGGCGAAGAGGGGCATGAACCCGGCGATGGTCTTGATCGGCAGCAGGCCGCCGTCGTGGTCGAGGTGGGCGTAGAGCCCGGCACTCTCGAGCCAGAGGCTGGCGTTGACCGCTACCGCGACCGGGTCGGCGGCGCGGTGGCAGCGCTCGGCCAGGGCCTCGTCGCCGAGGCGCTCGGCGAGGTCCGCCAGGCACTCGTAGTCGTTGTACAGGAACGCGGCGAAGTCGGGGGCATCCAGGAGCACGCCGCGGTCGTAGACGCTGGAGTTGTCCAGGCCGGACTCGCCGCAGCGGCACAGCGGCTCGCCGCTGATCTGCCACTCCGGGAGGCCGTTGCCATTGCGATCGCGGTGGCGGCGGTCCCAGTCCAGGTAGCGCTCGAGCAGGGGCAGGCACTCTCGTGCCCAGGACGGGTCGCCGCCCAGGTCCATGACATGCCGAGTCGACCATGCCAGGAGCGGCGGCTGCGTGATCGCGGAGTGGCCGCCGTCGGCCTGGACCATGTGCGGCAGCATCCCTTCCGGCGTGATCGCCTCGAGCATCGCCAGGATCTCGTCCTGCGCCAGGCCCAGATCGACATAGGCCATGCCCACGGCGTGGAAGGCCGAATCCCAGAGCCACATGTGGCGGTGCGGCCAGCGGTCCGGCGTGCTCCAGCGGCGCCGGCGCGGGCCTTCCGCCGAATACAGGTTGACCTTCATCACCGAGACGGCCTTGCGCAGCAGCCGGAACTGTCCCGGAGTCAGCTCCTCCGACGCCTCGACCGCGCGCACGAAGCCGGCGCGCTCGCGGCACAGCGCCGCCAGGTCGGGCCGCACTGGCACGGGCGCCAGGTCGCCATCGCCGGGCGTGCGCCAGGCCAGCCCCCAGGCGGTGCCGTCCTGCCAGCCCACCAGATCGCCTTCGCCTACCCGCGCCAGCCGGCAGGGCGGCATACTCAGAGACACCTCGCCAACCGTCACCCGCACCCCGGACGGCACTTCGCCTACGACGGTGTGGTGGTCGGCGAAGGCAAGGCGGTACGGCCCGCCATCAGCCTCGCCGACCAGGGCGTCGCCGAGGACGCAGGTCCAGCGCTGCACCCGCAGGCCGTCGAAGCCGACGGCGAGGTCCAGCGGCAGGCGCAGGCGCAGCGCGCCGTCGACGACGGCTGTGGTCAGAACCAGCGGTTCGGTGGCCCGTGTAACGCCGTCGACGCCGGAGAAGGCCAGCAACTGGCCCTCGCCCCAGAGATCCGGCATGAAGTCCATAGAATGAGCCTCCCGCTCAGGTTGAAGGGCCGACAGGCCACGAGCGCCAGGGCCGTCGGCGACCGCCCCAACCATACACCCGACACCCCGCCGCCGCACCGGCCGGGCTGCGGCGGACCGTGGGAATGGGACCCCGGGGACACCGGGGATGCCGGGGACAGTGGGGGGATGGGAACGCCGAACGCCGAACGCCAAACGCCGAACGCCCAGTGCCGAACGCCGAACGCCGTGCCCCTCGACACCCGACCCCCGACCCTCGGGAGAGCGAACGCCCGACGCCCAACGACGAC
>JAAYZO010000030.1 GCA_012514865.1 Lentisphaerota bacterium
AGGGTTTAACCGCCTATGTCTGTACCTCTATGGATCTGGATCCTGACCATCGTCGTGATCCTCGGATTCTTCGTCTTCGACTTCGTGACCCACGTCCGCACCCCGCATGAGCCCACGCTCAAGGAATCCGGACTGTGGACGCTGTTCTACGTCGGCCTGGCGCTGGTGTTCGGCGTGATCGTCTGGGTGGGGTGGGACGGGGAGCACGGACTCCAGTACTTCACGGGTTATGTGACGGAGAAGGCCCTGTCCGTGGACAACCTCTTCGTCTTCGCCCTGATCTTCGGCGCCTTCAAGATCCCGCGCCGCTACCAGCAGAAGGTCCTGCTGCTGGGCATCATCATGGCGCTGGTTTTCCGCCTCGGGTTCATCCTGCTCGGCCAGGTCATCATCGCCGCCTGGTCGGACGTGTTCTACCTGTTCGCGCTGTTCCTCATCTTCACCGCCGTCAAGCTCATCGTCGACGAGGTCGGGGACGCCGAGGAGACCAGCCCGGACGAGATGCGCATCATCAAGTGGATCCGCAAGGTCATCCCGGTCACCGGACGCTACTACCGCGACGACCTGTGGCTCCGAAAGTCCGGCAAGCTGGTCTTCACCCCGCTGTTCGTCGCGCTGGTGGCCATCGGCCTGGTCGACGTCATGTTCGCGCTGGACTCCATCCCGGCGATCTACGGCATCACCACGGAGGCCTACCTGGTGTTCACCACCAACGCCTTCTCCCTGATGGGCCTGCGCCAGATGTACTTCCTGCTGGACGGGCTGCTCGACCGCCTCGTGTTCCTGGCCTACGGCCTGGCGGCGGTCCTTGGTTTCATCGGCGTCAAGCTGCTGCTGCACGCCCTGCACAACAACAACCTGCCGTTCATTAACGGTGGTGAGGACGTCGATTGGCTCCCGGAGATCTCCACCAGCGGTTCCCTGATTGTCATCGTCGGGATACTCACGGTCACCGTCCTGCTGTCGCTGTGGAAGGACGCCCGCGACCGGTCGCAGGGCGCGGTCGACCCGAACCGCAACCGTAAGGTCGACTACGACGACTTCGGCAACAAGCACTACGTCGACGAGGACGGATACATGGTCGACGAGCACGGCAACGAGCTGGACTGGGACGGGGAGGTGCTGACCGAGAAGGGCGGCGATCCCTCGGGCGGGCACGTCCACTAGCCCCACCGGCCACGAAGCCCCGCGCACGGTCACCGTGCGCGGGGCTTCGTGTTTCTTCTTCCTCTCCCGGAGGCCTACTCGAAGACGTTGAGGACCGGGGTCCACTCCTTGATCTCCCGCCCCGGCAGCACACCCTCAAGACGGTAGGGATCCTTGTCCATGAGCGCCTCCGCGTCGGCGATGGTCGAGCCCTCGGGAAGCCGGATGATGATCAGGGCGTCGCCGCCGGCGTAGGGGCCGGAACCGACGAGGGTGCCGTCGGCAAGCAGGCTCTGGAGGAATTCCCGGTGGGTGGGGCGGACGCGGGCGATGTCCTCGTCACCCTCGGGGTAGCGGTAGGTCACTGCGTAGTAGTTCATGCGACCGAGATTAGCGCCGATACGGAACGCCATGGGTGACCGGGTAGGGTGACCATTGTGAATACGACAGATCCGCAGCCGTCCGGGCGCAGCTACCTGAAGGAAAACTTCAACCTGCCCAACGTGCTGACGAGCC
>JAAYZO010000003.1 GCA_012514865.1 Lentisphaerota bacterium
CCACGCCGAGCCATGCCAGCATCGCGGCCACCGCCGCCATCGCAGTCTCTCGCATCGATACCACGCCCGCATCCTGAGGTCCACTACCGCATCGTGTTTCGTACCCCACGCCCGCCACGCGCCGATGACCGGCACCGACCCGGCGCCGCGCTGCCACGAGGGCAAAGCCGCGGCTCCAGAGCCACCCAAACGTCCGGCCCCGTCGCGCCAGGGTCGCCGAGCCGCCCGGCAGCGTGACCACCGGGACCCCCGGCAGCGTAAGGGGCTTACCATAGCCTCTGGCAGCGGCCTGGCCAGGGCGCACCCGCCAGGCCTGCAAACGCCTGCAGGCTCACGGCGCCGATGCCCCACAGCCGCTGTCTCACGTGACAGCGGTGCCGCTCCGGCGCGGCGCCGTCCCAGACGCCGGTTCTGACACCCCTTCCGGGTGCGTGGTTCGTGGGCTCGCGGTTCCGGGGGGTGCAGATTCCCGCGCCACCCCCGGCTACGATCTGGCATTCCTTCAGGGTGACCAACCGGGCGCCGACGCGATCGTCGATCAGCCCTGGCTCCGGCGCGGGGCTTGTTGACCTCGGCGCTGCCCGGTCTAGGTTATGGCGTGTTGCCACGATTCTCTCGCGCAGCCGGTGGCTGTGCCGTGGCCAGAACGACTTGGACAGCAGGAAGGCAACGGTGACCATGAAGGCCCTCAGAGTCGGCATCATCGGCCAGGGACGCAGCGGTCGGAACATCCACGCCGAGTTCCTCAAGAAGATCCCCGAGAAGTACACCATCGCGGCGGTCGCCGACCTCCTCCCGGACCGCGCCGAGCGCGCCCGGCAGGAGTACGGCTGCGATGCCAGCACCGACTACCACGACCTGTTCAAGCGCACCGACCTCGACCTGATTATCAACGCCTCGACCAGCCAGTACCACGTGCCGATCACCCGCGAGATCCTCGAGGCCGGCTTCAATGTCCTGTGCGAGAAGCCCCTGGCGCGCCGCGCCGCCGAGGTCGACGACCTCATCGCCACGGCCAAGCGCACCGGCAAGCTCCTGGCGATCTACCAGCAGAGCCGTTTCGCACCGTACTACCGCCAGGTCTGCGACGTGATCGAGAGCGGCGTCCTGGGCCGCATCGTCATGGTGAAGTGCGCCTTCAACGGCTTCGGCCGGCGCTACGACTGGCAGACCCTGCAGAGCTTCAACGGCGGCAACCTGCTCAACACCGGACCGCACCCGATGGACCAGGTCCTCGGCCTCATCGGCCGTGACATCATGCCGCGCGTCTGGTGCCAGATGGACCGCGTCAACACCTCCGGCGACGCCGAGGACTTCTGCAAGATTATCCTGTCCTACCCCGGCCGGCCGACGATCGACCTGGAGATCTGCTCGAACACGCCCTACCCGAGCTCGACCTACGACATCTACGGCCAGTACGGCGGCCTGCGCGGCACCACCACCAAGATGACCTGGAAGTACTTCATCCCGTCGGAAGTGCCGACGCTGCCCCTGCAGCGCGCGCCCCTCCCGGGGCCGTCGTACTGCAGCGACCCCGGCCTGAAGTGGCACGAGCAGGAGTGGACGGTTCCCGAGGCCGACAAGGACCTCTTCAGCAGCATGTCCGGGAAGTTCTACTCGAACCTCTACGACGCCATCACCACCGGCGCGCCGCTGGTGATCCCCGCCGAGCAGGTCCGCCAGCAGATCGCGGTGGTCGAGGAATGCCACCGCCAGAACCCGCTCTCGCGTCTGCCCGACGAGGCCTGAGCCGCCTCCCGGGGCCGATGCTGACCTGACCGGGCCGGCGCCGCGGTACCATGCCGTGGCGCCGGCCCTTTCTCTGTCATGGCGCTCGTATGAGAATCGCGGCGTGTCGTACGTCGCTGTGTCGCAGACTTTCAGCCTGCCATGCGTGACATACGATTTCCCAGGGCGTTGCCCTGGGCTGACGAATGATGCCCTTTCAGGGCGCCAGACTGGAAGATCGCAGGGAGGCGTTGTCAGCGATGTTTCGCCGTGTTATACCCGACGATCCCGTGCGCCGGGGAGTCCGCTGTAAGGGTCGGACGCTTCCATGACGACCTGGCTTTCGCTTGGGCAGGTATCTGCTCATTTCAGGACCGGACACTCACGGCCGGGCGGGCGCCTCGGGCCAGAGTGTCAGGCTGGGCAGCGTCACCGTATCGCCGGGCGCCGCGATGACGACGGAGAAGCGCGGTCCCAGGCCTGACGCGGCGTCCGGGAAGGACGACACCGCCAGGGGCGGCAGGCCATCGCGGTCGAGCGTCACCGCCTCGCCGGCAGCGAGGCGGCCCTGGAACTCGCCGCGCGCGTTCAGCACCGCCATGCCGGGCTCGGCGTGACGCAGGACGGCGCTGGTGATCAGCCGGCCGGCCTCGGGGACGACGCCGTTGACGGTGCCGCCACCGACGACGAGGTCCTCATCGCCGATCGAGAACCGCGTCGGGTCGAGGACCTCCCGCAGGGTGACCGCCTCGCAGTGGGATGGTCCGCGCAGGATGACGACCTGTCCCGGTCGCAGCTCCGCGCCCAGGATCGGCTCGTTCAGCTCGACGATGCCGCGTTCGTAGTCGACCCGGCGGATCGGGCTCTTCCGTGCGCCCTGGCCGTCGAGCTGCAGACCCGTGCCGGCGAGGCCGCGGCCATTCAGCAGCATGGCCCGCTCCGGCGCCCCGGCCTGATTGAACGCCACGCAGGCCGCCTGGCCATCGACACGGAGGCCGCCCTCGACCTCATAGGACCGCCCGGGCTGCAGGGAGTGGAAGCACACCACGCGGCCGCCGCGGCGCAGGCGCACCTCGACCGCCACCGCCTCGCCGTCGGCGGGCGTCACCGCCAGAGACCGCACGCCCTCGATCCACGGCTGGCCACCGGCGTAGGGCTCGTGCACCGCCACGAAGGCACTGCGGAGGTCCTCGCCGCAGCGGCGCCGGAAGAGGTGCGTGAGCCATGGCGGCATGCGCTCGTAGCGTTGCGGCTGGCAGTCGGCGGCGAGGACTTCCTCGTCGGTGCCGACCAGGTGCGTCCGCAGGCCGATGCCTTCCCAGGGCCGTTTCGGCTGGCCGGGGCGGGGCTCGGTCAGCCGCCAGTCGGCCACCGCCTGGCCTGCCAGGGGGGCGCGGCGCACCTTCACGAAGAACTGGAAGCCGCTGCCTTGGTAGCCGGTGCAGGGCACCATGCCGAGGGGCTTGTCCTTGAGGGCCGGGTCGTCGTAGAACTGCTCATAGGGCACCTCCACTCCGGCCAGGGTGCCCTCTTCCTGCGCCGGCCCCAGGGGCGGCTCGCAGGCGAAGGACGCCGGCGGCCCGACCAGGGCCCAGTCGTGCTGGCGGCCGCCGCGGACGTGGAAGACATCGAAGACAAAGCGCTCGTCCTGGCCGGTATCGACCATCATCACGGCCCGGCGGTAGAGGCTGACCTGCGGGTAGGACTGGCAGGAGGCATCGGCGACCTGGGCAAAGCCGTTCGGCTCGAAGGCGTGCAGGACGCCGCGGCCGCGGCCCTGGCCCCTGGCATCGACAACGACGGTGTTGTGCGCCACGGTGTTGGACCATATCCCGTAACGCCGGTGGTTGAAGGCGTCGGTCTGCTCCGGGTAGCCGACGTCGCTGAGCAGGGCATTGTCGTGGGCGAAGAGGAGCAGGTTGAGCTGATCGCGGTGGCTGTGGTGCGTCCACGAGCCGAAGTGCAGGGCCGCCGCCATCGGCGACGCGGCCGGAGTCGCCTCGAGAATGGCCAGGCCGTAGCCGGGCAGGAGGCGCGATGAGGCCGGCGGCGGCGACGCGGCCGGGATGCCCGCCAGGACCTCGTCGGCCGACTCGCCGAACAGGTCCCCCGAGCCGGCGCCGCCGCGGCCGCGAAGATCCTCCGCCAGACGCGGGTCCGGGTTCCAGCGCAGCGCCGTCATCAGGGTCGACGGGCTCAGCATCGACACCCCGGCGAAGATGTCGCCGCTGTCACCCAGCGGCGGCTGGAACCGGCCCGCCATGCGCAGCTCGTGCGGCCAGAGCAGCATCCGGCGCAGCCGCGGGTGCGCCCGCAGCGCCGAGGCCTGCTCGCCGAGGACTCCGGCGACCTCGGCAATGCCCTGCGTCCAGATCATGTTGTACCCCGGCGACTCGGGCGGGAAGCCGTCGCGGTAGACGAGGTTCTCGAGGGCATCGACGAGGCCCATATCGCTGTCGACGACCGGCTTCGGATTGGCCAGGACCCAGGCGATCATCGCCGCCGAGGTCGGCGCCTCGGTGTCCTCGTCCAAGGCCAGCGCCAGGCGTATCAGGGCGCGCTGGTGCGCCCCGAAGTTGCCGCGGTTGCGGCCATTGCCGCTGGTGATATCGCGGGCCATGGTCATCAGCAGGCGATCACGCACGAACCGGTCCAGCCCGGCGGCGTCGAGCCCGGCCTGGCGCTGCAGTTCCAGGTCGTCGGCCAGATGCGGCCACACCGCGTCGTAGGCCACCGCGCAGGTGTCGGCCCAGCCGACCTCCCAGATCATGTTCGTGATGCGGCCGGTGTAGCTGGGGTTGTGCTCCTTCGACTCGCGCGCCTGCGTGGCGTAGTCGTAGTCGGGGTAGTAGACCGCCAGCTGCCAGAGCAGCAGGGCTGCCTTGTGGGCAAAGACCCGCGCCCGCGCCGGGTCGTCACTGAGCAGCGCCCCCTGGCTGAGGGCCTCCAGCGCCCCGCGCACCTCGCGCTGCATGCTCCAGTGCGCGTAGTAGGCCACGAACCAGGTGGCGTGCGCCTCGCCCGGCTTCTGCCAGCCCCAGCCGTCATCGGGGTAGTCGCCGGTCAGCAGACTGCGGTCGCGCCCGCCGCTGGCCAGGAAGGCCGCGAAGTCGTTGGAGGGGTACTCCTCGCCGCCGGCGGGACAGACGATCCTGAAGGGCCGGTCCAGGCTGTAGCCCCATGTGTAGAGGCCGTTGCGGTTGGCGGCGGTGCCATGCACGGGACAGCCGTTCTGGTGGATGTCGTAACAGCGCGGTACCGTCGGCGGTATGACCATGGCGCGCAGGAAGGCGTCGTCACGCGCGGCCCAGCGCTCGGCCTCGGCCAGGGCGCGATCGCGCTGAGCCCGGGCCCAGTCGTGGCGCTCCAGATTGCGGCGCAACCGCTCCATGCGGGCGGGGTCGTAGTATGTTCGGGCGGACTTGCCGAGGCTCGAGAGGGTCATGGCGGCCACCAGAGCGAGTGTGACACCAGCGAGGTTGCGCGACGCTTTCATGGCAGTTACGATAGCACCGTATCGGCAGGAGCGTCCGGACCGCCCGCGGATCGTCTTGAAAGCACGGTGCCGCCGATCAGGCATCGGCGACGGGAACAGCCCTGGCCGCCGGGGGTCAGGTCAACCGAAGGAGGTCTCCATGCAGGCCCGCGAACTCCGCAAAGGCATCGAGATCATCGCCAGCGTGCACTGGGAGCGCCGGCTCTTCGACGCGCTCATACCGCTGCCGGATGGCACCAGCTACAACGCCTACCTCGTGCACGGCGCCGAGCGTACCGCGCTGATCGACAGCACCGACCCGGAACTCGCCGGCGAGCTCTTCGACGGCCTGCGCCAGGTGGGTCGACTGGACCTCATCGTCTCGCAGCACGCCGAGCAGGACCACTCCGGGGTCCTGCCGGAGCTGCTGGCGCGCTACCCCGAGGCCACGCTCCTGTGCAGCCCCAAGGCCGAGAGCCTCCTCGTCAGCCACCTGGGCGTGCCTGCCGAACGCCTGCGCACGGTCGCCGACGGCGAGCGCGTCGACCTGGGCGGCAAGACCCTGCAGTTCGTCTCGACGCCATGGGTGCACTGGCCCGAGACCATGTGTACCTACGTGCCTGAGGACCGCTGTCTGTTCAGTTGCGACTTCCTCGGCTCGCATCTGGCCACCACCGCCCTGATCGGCGTCGACAAGGGCCGCGTCTACGAGGCCGCCAAGCGCTACTACGCCGAGATCATGATGCCGTTCCGGTCGATCATCCAGCGCAACCTCGACAGGATCGCGGCCCTGGACATCGACCTGATCGCGCCGAGCCACGGCCCGGCCTACGACGACCCGGCCTTCATCATTGAGGCCTACCGCGACTGGGTTTCGCCGAGGCTGAAGAACGAGGTCGTGGTGCCCTACATCAGCATGCACGGCAGCACCGCCAGGATGGTCCGTCACCTCGTCGATGCCCTGGCCGGCCGCGGCGTCGCGGTGCAGGTCTTCGACCTGGCCGTCACCGACATCGGCAAGCTGGCCATGGCCATGGTCGACGCCGCCACGCTGGTCGTGGCCACCCCGACGGTCCACCTCGGCCCGCACCCGGCCGTCGCCTACGCGGCCCAGCTCGCCAACCTCCTGCGGCCCAAGGTCAAGTACGCTGCCGTCATGGCCTCCTACGGCTGGAGCAGCAAGGCCATCGAGCAGGTCGCCGGGATGATCCCGAACCTCAAGGTCAAGGTCCTCGGCACCCTGCTCCAGCAGGGCCAGCCGAATGCCGAGACCTTCGCCGAGATCGACCGGATCGCGGCCGAGATCGCCCAGGCCCACCACGACGACGCGGATGTCGCCGGCTGAGCGCGGCCTGCCGCGGCCGGGGCCGTTCGACGATCGCGTCGGCGTTACTAGGTCACCCCGAAGGGGGTACCAGATCGTAGCCGGGGGTCGTGCGGACTGCGACCCCCGGGATCGCGGCTGGTACGCCAGGCGCCCTGGAGGGTTGCCAGAACCGGACGTTCAAACAGCCATGCGCCGCGGTGGAAGCGGCGGCGCTTCAATGCTAGAGTATCCAACTTGGGCCGTGCGAGAGAGCGTTCACGAGCACCTAGCAGGGACATGAGACCATGGGCATGACAATCACGGAGAAGATCCTGGCGCGGGCCGCCGGGCGGCCGTCGGTGCGAGCCGGCGATAACGTCTGGGTGCAGGCCGACATCCTCATGACGCACGACGTCTGCGGGCCGGGCACCATCGGCATCTTCCAGAAGGAATTCGGCGCCAAGGCGCGGGTCTGGGACCCGGAGCGTGTCATCCTCACGCCGGACCACTACATCTTCACCGCCGACGCCAAGTGCCACCGCAATGTCGAGATCTGCCGGGCCTTCGCCGCCGAGCAGGCCCTGCCGTACTTCTACGACCCGGGCACCCCGAGCTACTCGGGGGTCTGCCACGTCACCCTGCCCCAGAAGGGGCACTGCCGGCCCGGCGAGGTCCTCTTCGGAACCGACTCGCATACCTGCACCTACGGCGCCTTCGGTGCCTTCGCCACCGGCATCGGCAATACCGACGCGGCCTTCGTCATGGGCACCGGCCGGCTCCTGGTGAAGGTCCCCGCCACCCTGCGTTTCGTGGTCGACGGCGACCTCCCCAAGGGCGTCATGGGCAAAGACATCATCCTGCGCGTCATCGGCGATATCGGCGTCGACGGCGGCACCTACCGCGCCCTGGAGTTCTGCGGCAGCACCATCCGCGGCCTGCCCATGAGCGAACGGATCACCATCTGCAACATGGCCATCGAGGCGGGCGGCAAGAACGGCATCATCGCCGCCGACGAGACCACCCTGGAGTACGTGCGCGCCCGCACCGGCAAGCCCTTCACCTGCGTCGAGAGCGACCCCGATGCCGAGGTGCTCAGCGAGCGCCGTTACCGCGCCGAGGAGCTCGTCCCCTACGTCGCCCTGCCGCACTCGCCCGACAACCTGGCCAAGGCCTCGGACTGCGGCGACGTGCGCATCGACCGCGCCTATGTCGGCAGTTGCACCGGCGGCAAGACCGAGGACTTCATCGCGGCGGCGAGCATCCTGCGCGGCCGGAAGGTCTGTGTCGACACCTACCTGGTGCCGGCCACCACCGAGGTCGCCGACGACCTGAAGCGCGAGACCATCGGCGGCCAGACCCTGGCGCAGATCTTCCGGGAGGCCGGCTGCATCGAACCCGCGCCGCCGTCCTGCGCCGCCTGCCTCGGCGGACCCCTCGATACCTTCGGCCGCGCCAATGGCAGCGAGGTGGTCATCAGCACCACCAACCGCAACTTCCCCGGCCGCATGGGCAGCAAGGCCGCCTCGGTCATCCTGGCCTCGCCCCTGACCACGGCCGCATCGGCCCTGACCGGACGCATCACCGACCCGCGCGAGTTCATGTGAAGGAGCTGATGACGATGGCACAGCGCATCCGCGGCAATGTCTTCGTGGTCGGTGACAATATCGACACCGACCAGATCATCCCGGCCCAGTATCTCAACCTGGTGCCGACCATACCGGAAGAGTACGCCAAGCTGGGCACCTACGCCCTCTCGGGCCTGCCGGACGGCTACCCGCGGCTCGTCCCCGAGGGCGCCGCCACGTCGCCCTACGTGATCGTCGTCGCGGGCCGCAACTTCGGCTGCGGCTCGAGTCGCGAGCACGCCCCGGTCAGCCTCGGCGCGGCCGGCGTGCGCGCCGTCGTGGCGGAGTCCTATGCCCGCATCTTCTTCCGCAACTGCATGGCCACCGGCGAGCTCTACCCGGTCGAGTCGCCGAAACGACTCTGCGACCTGCTCAAGACCGGCGACGAGGTCACCCTCGACCTCGAGGCCGGCACCCTGACCACCGCGGCAGGAGAGACGCACCCGTTGCAGCCCCTCGGCGATGCCAAAGACGTCATCGACGCCGGCGGGCTCTTCGCCTTCGCCCGCAAGAGCGGCATGATCCGCTGAAGCGGCCTCCCCGGGGCGCCGCCGATCGGCGCCCGGGGAATGTCGGGCGGACGCTTGGTACTCCCAGCATCGGCAGTCCGGCTTGATTTCCCGCGCCCCGGCGACTACATCTTAGCAGGTTCAGGCGCGAGGCGGCGTCGGGGCCGGTGGCGGCGTGCCGTCGCACCCCGGCAGCCCGCTCGGGCGGCAGCGCCGCAGGGCCCGCCTATGGGCACGGCGTCGCCTGCCGCGGGCCGGTACGACACAGGGCCGAGGGTGTCCCTGTTTGAGGACGGAGGTCAACGGTGTTCAGCCGATCTGTTCAGCGTGCCCTGCGAGGCAGTGCGGCGGCCGCCGCCATGGCGGCCCTGCTTGCCGGTCTCTCGGCCCAGGAGCCCGCCGGCGGCGTTGCGCCGGCCGTGACGCCGCAACGCGTCCAGGCCGGCGCCTGGACCCTCGAGAGCCGCGGGCCGTGGACGGCCCAGGACCGCCTCACCGCCAGGCCGCCCGAACTCTGGGTGACCTACATGCACGGCGTCGTCGACTTCTTCGCGCGGCCGGTGCCCTGGGAGGACCTCCTGGCGGAGTCGCAGCCGGCGGAGACCTGGCTCGATCCGGCCGCTGTCGTGGGGAACAACCCCTTCCGCAGCAGCCCGATGCCGGCGCTGCGTCTGCAGGCCGGCCAGGAGATCGTCTCGGGCAAGCCCCTGGTCAACGCCGAGCAGCTCGCCGAGTACGCCGGCAGGACCCTCCGCATCTTCGTCTGGATGGGCGCCAAGGACAGCGGCCAGGGGCAGTACCTCTGGAACGCCGCGCCGCGACTCGACGTGCTCCTGACCCACACCAGCGGCGCCCTCCTGAGCAGCTTCACCGGCCCCATGGCCAGCCGCGGCACCTTCCCCTGGCACTGCTACTACCGCGACGTGCCCATCCCGCCGCCCCAGGCCACCCTCGTCGAGGAAGCCGCCAGCGTCCTGCCCGATGGCCTGACCCGGGCACGCGGCCTCTACGTGCGCGCCGTCAACCCGGCCAGCGGCACGGCGTGGTTCTCGACCCTGTCCTGGGAGGTCGTGGACACGACCAACACCCTGACTGCGGCCGATCGCCAGGACCCCCGCACCGGCAGCCTGGCACCGAACCCGGCCGTCGACGAGCTGCCGGTGCACCTGGCCAGCGGCAAGGTCCTCCATCGCGGCCTCGAACCGGCGGCACCATGGGCCTTCCTGCAGGGCCCCCGGGGCGGCGCCGGGCGCGTCCCGGAGCTGCTCTCGGCCGAAGGCCTGAAGGCCTACATCGACGGCGTCGCCCGACACGACCCGCACCACCTCCTGCAGGGCGTCGCGCGGTTGCCGGAGTGGTACCACAGCGGCGCCGCCTTCGGCTGCCTGCCGCCCCACCCCGACCGTTGGATCGAGGACCTCGGGCGGCAGATGCTCGCGGCGCAAGACAGCGAGACCGGCTTCTGGGGCTACGAGCAGGCCCCGCGCAGCATGGCCACCACCGCGGTGATCGTCGAACGCATGTTCGGCGGCTGGGCATTCCGGCGCGCCGACCGGGCCAGCGACCCGCAGCCCTGGCTGAGCTGCGGCGAGGTCGCCCTGCCCAACCCGGAGAGCATCGCCAGGACCGTCCTGTCGCAACAGAGCGCCGCCGACGCCGGGAGCCGCGGCAAGGGCGCCTGGAGCATCATCGCGGGCCACTACGCGACGCCGCTGCAGCTCAGCGCCGACACGAGCTGCTCGCTGGCGGCCACGGCCGACGCCGTCTTCCTGTTGCGGCGCGTCGGCGAGAGGGTCTCCGGGGCGTTGCGGACGCGTTGCGACCGGGCCATCCAGGAGGGCCTTGAGCAGGCCTGGCGGGCCTGTGTGCTGCCCTCGGGCCTGTGGCGGCAGACCAGCCTCGACAGCGGTCCCAGCACGGGCGGCGTCCTGGCCCGTCTGCTCGAGGCCTCTCCCTGGCTGGAGTTCCGGACCAACCCCCAGATCCGCCTGCCGGCGGTACCCGACCAGATCACCGCCGGGAAGGCGTCGTTCACGGTGCCCTGGCGCGAACCCACGCCGGATGCGATCGCGGTGCGGATCTACATCGCACCGGCCGGCACCGCCGCCACAGCCCTGGGCGACCAGCACCTCGCCGGTGTCATCCAGGCCTCCGACGGCGATGTCCGCACGATGGACCCGCTGCTGGCGGCACGGACCCTGCGCCGTGTGGCGCGGGCCCGCTGGGGCCAGGCCGGCTTCGAGGACTTCCCCTACACCGCCTGGAAGCTCGGGCTGATCCGCGAGGACCTGCCCGTGACCCTGGAGGGCGCGCCCCTGGAGCTGCCCCTGCCGAAAGACCCGGGTGCGGCGATCTTCGCCTGCGCGGTGAACGCCGCCGGCGAGACCTCACGGCCCTTGCCGATCAGCCTGGCGCGCCCGCAGGGCACCGAGGCGCCTGCGGCCCTGGAGACGCCGGCTGTTCCCGAGGCGGCCCCCGCCGCCCAGGCGGCGCCGGCCGCTCCGGCGGCGGCGCCGGCCGCCGAGGAACCGCCGCCGGCGTGGTGACGGGCCGGACGGCCCGCGGTGACTGCCGGGCCGAGGCCGGCAGTCGGCCGGTACCCGGCCGGCTGGCTGGGATTGTGGAGCTGGTTCGATGGAATACACGTCGCAGGAGTTGCGGCAACGCTATGTCGCCCTTGAGGAGGGCATGCGCCAGCCTGGTGCGGTGCTGTTCTCGCAAGCGCGCTACGAGATCGTGCGGCAGTTGGGCGAGGGCGGCATGGGCGTCACCGTCCTGGCCAACGAGATCAGCGCGGCCGACCTGAAGCGCCCGGTCGTGCTGAAGTTCGTCAAGAACAGCCTCGACCCGCAGCGCCTGGCGCAGTTCCTCAAGGAGATCCAGCTCAGCGTCCTGTTCAACCACCCGAACCTGGTCTCGGTCTACCGCCTCGAGTCGGAGATGGTCCAGATCGAGGACGCCAATGGCCTCCTGCGACAGCGCTCGCGCTCGCGCGGCCATACGGTCTACTACTCGGTGATGCAGTACATCGACGGCTGGAACCTCCGCCAGATCGTCGACCGCCTGCGCCAGGTGCGCATCCTCCTGCACCGCGATATCGCCATGTACAGCATCGCCCGCGTGGCGCGCGGCCTGCACTACGTCCACGAGTACCGCGACGAAGACGGCGAACACCTCGGCCTGGTGCATCGCGATGTCTCGCCGGAGAACATCCTGGTGGACCGCTTCGGGCGCATCAAGGTCTCGGACTTCGGCATCGCCCTGGCCGTGAAGCGCCAGCGCGGCAGCGGCTACCTCCACGCCGGCAACCTGCGCTACTGCTCGCCGGAGCAGCTCAGCAGCGCCCCCCTGGACCGCCGCTGCGACATCTACACCATCGGCCTGCTGATGTACTTCCTCTTCACCAACACGGACCGCTTCGGCCTCGAGGTCCGCGCCGGTGATGCCCGCGACCGCATCCGCCGCAAGATGGCGCGCTCGGCCCTGCCCGAACTCGGCCGCATCCACCCGCGCTGCGCCGCTATCTGCGAGCGCTGTCTGCGCGAAGACCCCGCCGAGCGCTACCAGACCTGCGAGGATCTGGCCAACGACATCGACCTGCACCTGCAGGAGACGCAGAAGGTCGTCACCAACGACCAGATCGAAGAGATGCTCCACGAGCTCTTCAGCCCCAACCCGCAGTTCGTCTCGCCGCGCTTCCTGCCCCTGGGCGGCTCCGACGTACTCGAACAGCAGGACTTCGACCCCAACCCCCTGCCCGACCTCCCCGAGGCCGCCGGGCCGATCGCGACGACCCTCCTGCCGGACGGCTGACCCTCAGAGCTCCGAGGCGCCGCGCCGGAAGAGCAGCCAGAGGAAGAACGGCCCGCCGAGCAGGGCCGTGATCACCCCCACCGGGATCTCCGCCGGCGCCACGGCCGTGCGCGCCAGGGTGTCACAGACGAGCAGGAAGACACCCCCGAACAGCGCCGTCGCCGGGGCCAGGGCGCGGTGCGTGCCGCCGCTCAGCAGCCGGCACAGATGCGGGCACATCATCCCGACGAAGCCGATCGGACCGCATACCGCCACCACACCCGCCACCAACAGCGACACCGCCAGAAAGAGACGCAGCTTGCAGCGCTCGACCGAGACGCCGCGGCTCGCCGCGAATTCCTCCCCGACCGTCAGCAGGTCGAGTTCGCGCAGGTGCGCCAGGAGGATGCCGCCGCCGACCAGGAGCGCCACCGCGAGGGTCAGCACGGCGCCGTAGCCGACCGCCGTCAGACCGCCCATCAGCCAGCGCACAATGCGGAAGGAGTTGGCGAAGTCGCTGAGGTACTGCAGGAAGAGGATGAGACTGGAGAAGGTCATGCTGACCGCCACTCCGGCCAGGAGCATGGTCGCGGTCGAGCAGCCGCCGCGCAGCCGGGTCAGGGCGTAGACCGTCCCCATCGCCCCGGCGGCCCCGACCAGCGCCGCCAGGCCCTGCACCGGCAGCCCGGCGGCGCTGGCGCCGAGGCCGAGACGCAGGCTGAGTGCGACGCCGAGCGAGGCGCCGCTGGCCACGCCGAGGGTGTAGGGCGTGGCCAGGGCGTTGCGGAACAGCGCCTGGAAGCTCATGCCGCCCAGCGCCAGGGCCATGCCGGCCAGGAAGGCCGTCAAGGCCCGCGGCAGGCGCAGCAGCCAGAAGACGCGATGCGGCCCCGGGTACCCCTCGGCATCCCAGAGCGCCGCCCAGGGCACCTCCAGCGGGCCGACCAGGGGCGTCGTCAGCAGGGCCGCGAGGCTGGCCACGACGAGGATGCCCACGAGGACGGACGGTCTGAGACGACGCATCATAGTCGGCCTGGCCTCCCCGGTCAGTGTCGCGGCACGACCAGCGTCCGGCCGTTCTCGGGGTGTGCCACGAAGAGGAACTCGGTATCGAACAGCGGCGTGAGCTGCGTCGGCTGCATGAGGGCCTCGGGGCGGTCGAAGAAGGCCCGCCGGCCGGCCTTGAGGCCGAGGATGCGGTGCGCGCTCAGCGCGGCGCTGTTGAGGTCGTGCGAGACGCAGACGATGGTATGGCCCTCCTCGCGGTTGAGGCGCTTCAGGAGCTGGTTGACCTCATGCTGGTAGCGCGGATCGAGGAAGGTCGCCGGTTCGTCGAGCAGGACAATGGCGGTCTCCTGCGCCAGAGCTGCCGCCAGGTTGACCTTCTGGTGCTCACCGCCGCTGAGGCTGTCCAGGGTGCGCTCGCGCAGGGCCGCGGTGTCGGTAAGGGCGATGGCACGTTCGACCGCCTCGAGGTCGGCGCGGCCGGGGCTGGAGAACGGCCCCAGGCGGGCATACCGGCTCATCATCAGGAACTCGTGTACCCTGAACGCCGCCAGGTGGCCGCGGCTCTGCGGCACGTAGGCCATGCGGCGGGCAATTTGGCGCGGCGCGGCACGGCGTACGTCCAGGCCGTTGACGGTGATGGTGCCCTGCCAATCACGCAGGATCCCCTGCAGACAGCGCACCAGGGTGCTCTTGCCGGCGCCGTTCGGCCCGACGACCGCGACGTACTCGCCCGCCCCGACGTCGAACGAGACATCCTCGAGCACGGTCCGTTCGCCGAGGCGGCAGTGCAGGTGGCTGACGCAGATGACGGGCTCGGCCATCAGGGCGCCCCCCCCGGCGGCGGCGCCCCGGCCGGCGCCGCGCTGCCCTGGCGGACGGCCGCGGCCATCTGCTCGAGAAGCAGGACCAGGCGCGGCCCGGGGACCGTCACGTAGTCCTCGGTGAAGACATGCACACGGCCGCGGGCGACCGCCGGCACGTCGCTCAGACTCGACCACTCGCGCTGCACATCCTCGGCCGCGAGTCCGAGGCGCTCCAGGTCGGCGGCCAGCTCGATGATGACCTCCGGACGCATCTCCAGGATGCCCTCGGGCGAGACGAGCGGGAAGCGTATGGTCGAGGATGGACAGGCGTTGCGGCCGCCGGCGAGGCGGATCAGCTCGCTGAAGAAGCCGTCGTTGCCGGCGACGTAGGCCTCCTGCAGACGCCCGCCGCCGAGGGTGCGGCCGATAGAGACCAGCACGCGTGGCGGCGGTTGCGGCGCCGGCATGGCGGCGACGGCCTCGATGCGCCGGCGCAGCGCCGCGACGCGCTCCAGGCCGCGCTCGGCACAGCCGCCGCGCTCGGCCAGGCGCAGCATGGCCTCGAGGATCTGCTCGAGGGTGTCGCCCTGCACCACCAGGAGCGGGATCCCGAGGGTCTCCAGGGCCCGACGGGCAACGGCGTGGTGGTCGAAGAGCACCACCAGGTCCGGCTCCAGCGCCAGGATCGCCTCCGGATTCGGATCGAGCAGACCGCCGACGTGGGGCCGGTCGGCGGCCTCCGGCGGGTAGTCACAGAAGCTGGTCACGCCGACGACGCGGTCGCCGAGGCCGAGGTCGAAGAGCATCTCGGTGATCGAGGGCGCCAGCGAGACGATGCGCCGCGGCACCGCGGCGCCCGGTGCCGGCGACGCCCCCGGCGATGGCGGCGAACCCGGCCCGCAGCCCAGCGCCAGGAGCCAGAGCAGGCCGAGGAGGACCAGGCCGCGGCCAGGAAGACCCCACCGGAACAGGAACAGCGGGTGGGGCACGCCAGGGCGCCGAACGGCACGACCGACGCACGGCTCGGGGCCGCCGGCGGCACAACCACGCACCAGAGCCATGGAGGTCAGCGCGCTCAGAGCTCGATCCCCCTGCGGGCCGGCAGGCCCTCGCGGTAGTAGTGCTTGATCTCGCGCATGTCGGTCACCAGGTCGGCGTACTCCAGGAGCTTCGGATGCGCCTGACGGCCCGTCACCACCACCTCGACCGAGGCCGCCCGCGCCGCCAGGACCTCGAGGAGGTCGTTGACCGTGAACAGCCCGCAGTCGACCGCGACGCAGGCTTCGTCCAGAACGACCAGGTCGTACTCGCCGCCGGACAAGGCCTGGCGCACCACGGCCAGGCCCTGCCGAGCCGCCAGGCGGTCCTCAGCGGCGGGCGGCCCGACGACGAACTGGCGCCCGCCGCAACGATAGACCCTGACGCCGAGCCGTTCCAGGACCGCGATCTCGCTGGTGTCGCGGCCCTTGACGAACTGCCCGAAGAAGACACGCCAGCCAGCCCCGACGGCGCGTAGCACCAGGCCCAGGGACGCGGTCGTCTTGCCCTTGCCGGTGCCGGTGTAGACCTGGATCCTGCCCGTCGTCATGAGCCGCTCCGCTGACGCACCCGGTGCTTCCGTGCTGCCATCCGTCACCCACCCGCTCCCCGGGCAGGGGCCCCGACTTCCGAACTCCCGGAAAGGGAACGCCCAACGCTGAGGCCGCTCCAAGAAGATCGTCCTCGTCCTCAGCGTAGCGGTCCTCGTCCTCGTACTCCATAGAGTCTGAGCTCAAATTCGACGACGAGGGACGACGACGAGGACGAGTACGATACGCAAAAGCCTTTCTAGAGTGGACACAACGCTGAACGCTCAACGCCCACCGTCCAAGGCCGGAGGGGAGCCAGGCGGGACTCCCAAACTCCGACCTCCGACCTCCGACCTCCG
>JAAYZO010000233.1 GCA_012514865.1 Lentisphaerota bacterium
GAACCTGGCGCGGGGCGAGCTGACCCTGATCGAGCGGGCGCAGTACGTGGCCGCCGCCCATGGCCTGTACCTGGAGGACAACCCCTCGGCGGGCCGTGGCAAGTACGACAGAGCGTTGAAATAGAACGGAAAAGCATATTCGCCATTTTGGCGAATATGCCGAGGAGACCGACCCATGACGCAACCGGAACCCTGGTACCAGTACATCGCCCGCCACACCGGGATGAGCGAGCGCGCGGTGCAACGGTACGCGGCGATCGGCCATGCGCTGGACCCCGCCGCCGCCGACCGGCTGCGCGGCACGCCTTTCGAGAACAGGCTCGGCGAGATCGAGGCGCTGTCGCGGCAGGCGCCCGATGAGCAGCGGCAGATCGCCGAACTGCTGACCCGGCAGGAAGATGCCGTCGGCAGCGTCGCGGAGGCGCTCGCCATCGTGAAGGGCCACGCGCCGTCCGTTTCGAAGACGGCTGCGGAGCGCCTGGTCGGCCGCTGGAGGCGCATGAAGAAGGCCGACCGGCGGGCCCGGGTCATGGAGCTGACGGACGAGCAGGCCGAGGAGCTGGCCGAGCTGCTGGACGAACGGTCCGGCCAAACGGAAGAGAACGCCTGAAGGCGCGAGCACGGAGGGAAGCAACAATGGTCAAGACGCGGGGGGATCGGGCCACGATCGAGCTGCTGGACTGGCAGCCCCCGGAAATCATCCGCCGCTACGAAGAGCCGATCGTCAGGGCCTCCACCCTGCGGTCGCGCATTGCCCACGCCGTGGCGGCGACGCTCCGCGACTGCGAGCTGCCCCGCGAAGAGGTGGCCCGCCAGATGAGCGCCTGGCTGGGCGAGGACGTCAGCCGGACCATGCTCGACGCCTATGCCAGCGAGGCCCGCGAGGAGAAGACGATCCCCTACCTGCGCCTGATGGCGCTGGTCCACGTCACCGGGGACATGCGGCTGCTGCAGCTTGGCGCCGAGCTGTTCGCCCATTCGGTGGTCGACGACCGCTATCTCAGGTGGGTCGAGGTCGGCAAGCGGGCGCTCCGCAAGAAGGAGATCGCGCAGATCGCCGAGCAGGAAGACCACGATTTCGAGGTTGCCCTCAAGGCAGCCCGCCGGGGGGAAGAATCATGAAGGAATGGTACACGCCTGCCGAGCTCGCCAAGCTCGGTCTGCCGGGCCTGCCGAAGGGCCGCACCGCGATTGCCGACAAGGCTAGGGAGGAAGGCTGGCGTTCACACCGCGACCTGGCCGGGCGGCCGCTGGCGCGGCGGCGCAAGGGGCAGAAGGGCGGCGGCTGGGAGTACCACTACACCGTGCTGCCGGAGAAGGCCGCGGGCGAGCTGGTCCACCGCCAGGCCCTCGACGCGATGCCGCCGCCGGCGGCGCCCGCCGGCATCCGTCAGGACAGCGCGGCGCTGTGGGCCTCCTACGACCTGCTGCCGGAAACCGCCAAGGCCGAAGCCCGCTTCAAGAGCAAGGTGCTGCTGGAGATCGAGGCGAAGCAGCGGACCGGCGCCGGCAAGGATGAGACGGTGCGCGACGTGGTCGAGCGCTGGCGGGCCGACGGCCGCGAGAAGATCAGCGTGAGCGCCGTCTACGAGTGGTTCCGCCTGGTCGCCGGCCTGCCGCGCCAGGACTGGGAGGCGGCGCTGGCGCCGCGGTGGGTCGGGCGCACGGCGACGGCCGAATGTCACCCGGTCGCCTGGGCGGCCTTCAAGGGCGATTTCCTGCGCAACTCGAAGCCCTCGGCCGAGAGCTGCCGCGAGCGGCTGACCCGCCTCGCCCCCGGCGAGGGCTGGGGCATGATCCCGCCGACCCGCACCCTGGTCAGGCGCCTGGAGCGCGAGGTCGACCGGCGGATCGTCGTGCTGCTGCGCGAGGGGCCCGAGGCGGTCCGCAAGCTGTGGCCGCACCTCGAGCGCGACCGCACGTGCTTCCATGCCCTCGAGGCGGTGTGCGCCGACGGCCACGAGTGGGACGTCACCTGCCACTGGCCGGACGGCCATGTCGGGCGGCCGAAGACGGTGGTGTTCTCGGACCTTTTTTCGAACAAGTACCTGTCGTGGCGGACCGGCAAGACCGAGAACGCCGACATCATCCGGCTGGCCTACGGCTACATCATCGAGCGCTTCGGCATTCCCGACTACGCCTATCTCGACAACGGCCGCGGCTTCGCCGGCAAGTGGATGACCGGGCAGAGCGAGTTCCGCTTCCGCGGCAAGGTGACGGCCGAGGAGCAGACCGGGATCTTCGTGACCTTCGGGACCGAGGTGCACTTCTGCATCCCCAGGCGCGGCCAGTCGAAGCCGATCGAGCGCTCGTTCAAGGACATGGCCGACCGGGTCAGCAAGCGGGCCGAGTTCGAGGGCGCCTATACCGGCAACAGCCCGATGAACAAGCCGGCCAACTACGGAACGAAGACCGTGCCGATCGAGCTCTTCCTGTCGATCCTCGACGAGGAGGTCGCGGCCCACAACGCGCGGACGAAGCGCCGGACGCGCGTCTGCCGCGGCGTCGCGTCGTTCGACCAGGCCTTCGAGGAGAGCTACTCCGAGGCGCAGGCGAAGGGCCTGATCCGGCGGGCATCCGAGGCGCAACGGCGGCTGTGGATGCTGCCGGCCGAGAAGGTCAAGACCGACAAGGACTCGGGCTTCATCAAGCTCTACGGCAACCGCTTCTGGGCCGAGTTCCTGATCCAGGTCGCCGGCCAGCCGCTGATCGCCCGGTTCGACCCGCAGGACGTCATGGCCGGCTGCCACGTGTATCGCATGAACAACGCCTACCTGGGCTTCGCCGAGTGCCTGGAGGCGGTGGGCTTCAACAACACCGAAGCGGCCCGCGAGCAGGAGCGCAAGACGCGCCGGCTCGCCAAGCTGACCAACGAGGCGGCGGCCCTCGAGGTGTCCATGAAGCCCGAGGACATCGCCCGCGCCATGGAGCGGCTGCGCCCCGTCGAGCCGGAGCCGGCGGTTGAGGCGGGGAAGGTCATCCGCCCCGCCTTCGAGGTCCCGCGTGCGGCCCGGCCGGATCGCGACGAAGACAGCGAGGCCGAGATCTTCATGCTCGACGTCATGAAGGGGGTGGCCAAGCTGGCCGCCAACAACTGAGGGCGCGGGCCCCTGCAAGGTCCCCCGCGCCCCCGATCGTCAACCGTAGAGGAGGCATCCTAGCATGAACGTCATCGTCAGCGAAGAGTACACGCCGGAGCGCCAGGAAGATCTGCGTGCCGAGGTCCGGCGGATCATGGAGGTCGATGGCCTCAGCCAGTCCGACATCGCGCGCGAGTCGGGCATCAAGTACGGAACCTTCACCGGCTGGCTGGCCGGGACCTACAACGGCCGCAACGAGGAAAAGGCGGCCGAGGTCGCCAAGTGGCTGCACGCCCGCAAGGAGAAGGCGGCGATGGCCGCGGTGCTGCCGGAGCCGCCGTCCTTCCTCGCCACACCCACCGCGCAGGAGATCGTCACCGTCCTGCAGTGGTGCAAGACGGCACATGACTTCGGCGCCGTGGTCGGCGTTCCGGGCGTCGGCAAGACCAAGACCTTCGAGTACTTCCGCGACGTCACGCCGCACGTCTGGATGATCACGCTGGAGCCGTCCGTGCGCGGGGTGCACCAGGTGCTCACCCGCATGTGCACCGTCATGAAGCTCCCCGAGAAGCGGCCGACCATGTTGTCCAGCGCGATCTTCGACTTCATCCGCGGCAAGGAAGGCCTGATCATCGTCGACGAGGCGCACCAGGCCACCATCGAGGCGCTCGACCAGCTCAGGGCCTTTGCCGACCCGGAGACGGGCGGCGCCGGCGTGGTGGTCGGCGGCAATCACGCTCTGATGTCCCGTGTGAAGAACGGCGGCTCCGCCAACTCGCAGCTTACCAGCCGCGTCGGCATGAGCCGGGCGCTCCCAAGGGCGCGGCCGGCCGACATCGCCGGCCTGATCGAGGCCTGGAAGGTCGAGGACAAGGAGATCGTCAAGTACCTCACCATGGTGGGCCGCAAGCCGGGCGCCCTTCGCAACATCACCAAGACCATGCGGCTCGCCGTCCTGCAGTCGCGCGGCGCCGCCCAGCCGCTGTCGATCGACCACGTCCGGCGGGCCTGGACCCAGCTCTCCGGTTCCGCCGAGACGAGCGAGGAGTAGGCCGCCATGCCGATGATCGGAACGAAGATCGACGGCAGCA
>JAAYZO010000234.1 GCA_012514865.1 Lentisphaerota bacterium
ACGCCCGGCTCCACAAACTCCGAACTCAGGACTCCGACCTCTGAACTCCGAACTCTGAACTCCGAACTCCGAACTCTGAACTCCGAACTCTGAACTCCGAACTCCGAACTCCTCCCCAGAGGCGCCCATGGCCCGCCCGAACCTCCTGCTCGTGGTCTCGGATCAGCACAATCCCCACATCGGCGGCTGGGCCGGCGATCCGGTCGTGCGTACCCCGGCCCTCGACCGCCTCGCTGCCGCCGGCGTGGACTTCACCCAGGCGTACTGCGCCGGGCCGCTCTGCGTCCCGTCGCGCATGGCCCTCATGACCGGGCAGTACCCGCTCGACCTCGGCATCTGGACCAACAGCGAGATCCTGCCGTCGACGACACCGACCTTCGCCCACGCCCTCACCGCGGCCGGCTACGAGACCGTCCTCTGCGGCCGCATGCACTTCATCGGCTTCGACCAGAACCACGGCTTTCGCCAGCGCCTCGTCGGCGATGTCAGCGGCGCCATGAGCGGCACGACTGCCGGCCAGGAGATGTTCGAGGGCGTCTGGTCACGCCGCGGCTGCGGCCAGGATGTCGGCTCACTCCTCCCCGAGGCCGTCGGCCCCGGGCGGGCCACCTACGAGATCTACGACGAGGCCGTCACCGCACGCGCCATCCGCCTCCTGGAGACCTGGGACCGCCAGCCCCCGGAGAGGCCCTTCTGCCTCGTCGTCGGACTCCTCCTGCCCCACAATCCCTACGTCTGCGCACCCGAACTCTTCGACGAGTACATGGACCGCCTCCCGGCCGCGCCGGAGGCGTCCATCGCGCCCGACGAGCACCCGGCCGTGCAGGACCTCCGGCGGTACCGCGGCACGGCCCAGATCACCCCCGAGATGGCCCGGCGCGCCCGCGCCGCCTACTATGGCCTGGTCACCACCCTCGACCGCAACCTCGAGCGCCTCCTGCAGGCCCTCGACGCCACCCGCCTGGCCGAGACCACCCAGGTGATCTACACCAGCGACCACGGCGACCTCTGCGGCGAACACGGCCTCTGGTGGAAAGACTCGTTCTACGAGGGCTCGGTGCGGGTGCCGCTCCTCTGGGCCGGACCCGGGGTCGCCAGACCCGGCCGCGCCGAGAAACGCGTCGTCAGCCTCTGCGACCTCGCTCCCACCCTCACCGCGCTGGCCGAGGCGCCGGAGCTTCCCGGCGCCCGCGGCCAGTCCCTGGCGGCGCTCCTGCAGGGCGGCCCCGCCGAGGCCGCGTCGGGCCGCGCCTTCGCCGAGACCTGCGCCATCGGCCAGCAGCCGGCCCGCATGATCCGCCAGGGCCCCTGGAAGCTCTGCGCCTACCACGGCTTCGAGACGCCCCAGCTCTTCAACCTCGACGACGACCCCGGCGAACAGCACGACCGCGGCCGCGATGCCGACTGCGCCGACATCCGCGCCGCCCTCACCGCCGCCCTGCGCCGCGAGTGGGATGGCGCCGCCGTGCGCCGCCGCCTCGACCGCCTCGAGGCCGAACGACGCCTCCTCGCCGAAGGCCGCCGCGCCGCCGGGCCGACCGTCGCCGAGTGCTGGCCCTTCCCCCACGGCGGCAATCGCCGCGCCTGACGGATATTTCGCCGGCGGCGCCTATAGTATGGGCTTGGCGCCGAGGACGCGGCTCGCGCGTGTCCGACGCGGCGTCGGGTGTGTCGACGACTCAGTCAGCAGGGAGCTGGAACATGGCCGGCAAGCCGGAAGTGCGTGCCGACGCCGAGGCCGTCAAGGACGGCGCCGGCGTCGATTTCATCCGTGCCGCAATCCTGGACGACAACCGCACGGGACGCTTCCAGCAGCGCGTCCACACGCGTTTCCCGCCCGAGCCGAACGGCTACCTGCACATCGGCCACGCCAAGGCCATCTGCATCGACTTCGGCATGGCCGCGGAGTTCGGCGGCCTCTGTAACCTGCGCTTCGACGATACCAACCCGGCCAAGGAAGACCAGGAGTACGTCGACAGCATCCTCGCCGACGTCCGCTGGCTCGGCTTCGACTGGGATGACCGGCTCTTCTTCGCCTCGGACTACTTCACACAGATGCTCGCCTGGGCCGAGGATCTCATCCGCAAAGGCAAGGCCTACGTCTGCGACCTCACCCCCGAGCAGGTCAGCGCCCACCGCGGCACCCTCACCGAGCCCGGCAAGGACAGCCCCTACCGCAACCGCTCCGTCGAGGAGAACCTCGACCTCTTCCGACGTATGCGCGCCGGCGAGTTCCCCGACGGCTCGCGGACCCTGCGCGCCAAGATCGACATGGCCTCGCCCAACCTCAACCTGCGCGACCCGGTGATGTACCGCATCGTCCACGCCGAGCACCACCGCCAGGGGAAGGCCTGGTGCATCTACCCGATGTACGACTGGGCCCACGGCCTCGAAGACTCGATCGAGGGCATCACCCACTCGCTCTGCTCCCTCGAGTACGAGAACCACCGCCCGCTCTATGACTGGTTCCTCGACCAGCTCGGCATCTACCACCCCCGCCAGATCGAGTTCTCACGCCTCAACCTGACCTATACGGTCATGAGCAAACGCAAGCTCCTCAAGCTCGTCCAGGAAGGCCACGTCGCCGGCTGGGACGACCCGCGCATGCCGACCCTCAGCGGCCTGCGCCGCCGCGGCTACACCCCGGAGGCCATCCGCGCCTTCTGCAAACTGGTCGGCGTCACCAAGGTCGACAGCACCACCGACGTCGCCCTCCTCGAGCACTGCCTGCGCGAAGACCTCAACCAGCGCGCCCCGCGCGTCATGGCCGTCCTGCGGCCGCTCAAGGTCGTCCTGGAGAACTTCCCCGAAGGCACCGTCGAGTGGCTCGAGGCCGTCAACAACCCCGAGAACCCGTCGGCCGGCACCCGGAAGGTCCCCATGACCCGCGAGCTCTACATCGAGGCCGATGACTTCCTCGAGGACCCGCCGGCGCAGTTCTTCCGCCTGGCACCCGGCCGCGAGGTCCGCCTGCGCTGGGGCTACCTCATCACCTGCCGCGAGGCCGTCAAGGACGCTCAGGGCAACGTCGTCGAGCTGCGCTGCACCTACGACCCCGCCACCCGCGGCGGCAATGCCCCCGACAGCCGCAAGGTCAAGGGCACCCTGCATTGGGTCAGCGCCAGCCACGCCCTCACCGCCGAGGTCCGCCTCTACGACCGGCTCTTCCTCAAGGAGGACCCCGAGGAGACCGCCCCGGGACAGGACTTCACCAGCAACCTCAACCCCGACTCGCTGGAGGTCCTGGCAGGCTGCAAGCTCGAGCCGGCCCTCGGCGAGGCCCAGCCGGGGACGACTTACCAGTTCGAGCGCATGGGGTACTTCGCTGCCGACAGCCGTGACTCGCGCCCGGGCGCCCTGGTGTTCAACCGGACCGTGCCCCTGCGCGACACCTGGGCCAAGATCGCGAAGAAGATCGCCCCGGCCGCCTCGCCGGCCAGGAAGCCCGCGGCGCCCGCGCCGGCCGCGGCGCAGCCCGAGGGCGTCGCCCTCATCGGTATCGAGGACTTCTCGCGACTGGCCCTGCGCACCGCCGTGGTCCTGGAGGCCGAGACGGTCCCGAACGCGGACCGCCTGCTGAAGCTGCAGATCGACCTCGGCAGCGAACGCCGCCAGATCGTCGCCGGCATCGCCGCCTTCTACCGGCCCGAGGAGGTCGTCGGCAAGACCATCGTCGTGGTCAGCAACCTCCAGCCGGCCGAGATCCGCGGCGTGACCTCCAACGGCATGCTCCTGGCCGCCAAGACCAAGAAGGCCCTGCGATTGGTCACCGTCGACGGCGATATCGGCCCGGGCGCCAGCATCGGCTGAGATCAGCCGTCAGCGCCCGCGCTCCGACGACCCGCCGCCGCGGCGTGCACTCGAACCGCGCGACGACGAACTCGAGCCGCCAGAAGGCCGCGAACTCGGCGAGAACAGGCCCGACGACGGCCGCGAACGGCTCGGCGGCGCCATGAAACCCCGGGAACTCCCGGAGGAGGCGCCGCCCGTGGCGCTGTCCAGGAGGCTGTCCTGCAGGCCCGACGCGCGCGGCGCCGTCGCCGCGGGCGGGCTGCTCAGCCCACCGCGGGCCGGCAGACGCGAGAACGACCCGGACGAGACCACCGGCGACGACACCGTCGGCGCACGCACCGACGACGGACGCGACACCACCGGCGCGGAAACCACCGGCGACGACACCGTCGGCGCACGCACTGACGACGGACGCGACACCACCGGCGCGGAAACCACCGGCGACGACACCGTCGGCGCACGCACTGACGACGGACGCGA
>JAAYZO010000235.1 GCA_012514865.1 Lentisphaerota bacterium
ACCGCGAGGTAGCGGATGTCGAGGGTGTCGCCCGGGCCGCAGGCGAGGTCGTCGGCCAGCCAGCGGTTCACGACGACGCCGTCGTCGCCGAGGTCGCCGTGCAGCCAGGCGGCGTCGGTGCCGGTGATGAAGGCGAAGGGCGACTCGCACCCGGCCCGGCCGATGGCGGTCACGAAGTAGGTCAGCACGGTGGCGGCGGCCGGGTCCAGGGCCGCGGCGGCGCGCTGGACCTCGGCGTCGAGGAAGATGCGCTCCGAGGTCAGGGTGCAGCCGCCGGCGCGCTCCCGCAGGTCCAGACCGACGTCGTCGAGGCGCCAGGTCGCAGCCAGGGCCGCCGCCATGGCCTCGTCAGTCGCCGCCGGAGCGGCCAGGAGGATGCGGTTGACCCGGTCGGGCAGCTCCAGGGCGCGGCAGAGGTCGGTGCGGTCGACGAAGAGATTGACCGGACTGAGCGGGTCGGCGCGCAGGCTCAGGCCGGCGAGCTGGTCCTCGCCGAGGATGGCCCGGAGGGTGAGCCGCAAGGCCACCTGGCGGGACCCGGCGGCGGCCAGCGGCGTGTCGCGCGGGAAGGCGTTGAGATTCTCGGCGCGCACGACCACGACCTGACCCGGCGCCAGGCCCAGACGGCCCGCCGCGGCGGCGCCCATGATGACCTCGCCGGCGGCCGGGACTGTGAAGCCGGCCGGGCCGGCCATGGCTGCGATCGCGGCGTCGATGCCGAGGACGGTCACCCGCGGCAGCCGCCGCGACCCATCCGGGGTGGCGGCCACGCCCGGGACCTCCAGGAGACCCGCCGCCGGCCGCGACAGGCGCCGCGACAGGCGCGATGCCAGGTCGGCCGTGACCAGGCGGTCGCCGGGGACCACCGCATGGGTCACCGCGCCGAGGCGGAGTTCGACGCGCCGGCGCAGGCTGCCGCGCACCGAGTCGCCGACCAGCAGGGCCCCCGTGATCACCGCGGCGCTGATCGCGATGGCCAGGGCCGTGGCCGCCTGGGACGCCGGGCGGTGGCGGAGGCTCCGCAAGATGAGCCGGAAGGTGGTCATGGCGCGCCTTCGGCGCTGGCCTCCAGGCGGCCGTCGCGCAGGACCATCCTGCGGCCGAGGCGCCGGGCCAGGTCCAGCGAGTGCGTGACCACCAGGAGGGTCGTGCCCGTCTCGCGGTTGAGCTCCATGAGCAGGTCGGCCAGGCATCCGGCGGCGGCGGCATCGAGGGCGCCGGTGGGCTCGTCGGCCAGGAGCAGCGGCGGCTGGTGGATGAGCGCCCGCGCCACGGCGACGCGCTGGCGTTCGCCACCGGAGAGGGTCCCCGGGAAGGCCCCGGCGCGATCGGCCAGGCCAACGCGCTTCAGGAGGCCCTCGGCGCGGCGGCGCTGCGACGCGGCCGCGGCGCGGTCCGGCTCGGCAAGGGTCGGCACGAGGATATTCTCCAGGACGGTACACTGCGGCAGCAGATGGTGGAGCTGGAAGATGAAGCCGATCTGGCGGTTGCGCAGCCGCGCCAGGTCGCGATCGCCGAGCCCGGTCAGATCGCGGCCCTGGACCGCGATGGTGCCGGCGTCGGGGCGGTCCAGGCCGGCAATGAGGTTCAGCAGGGTGCTCTTCCCCGAGCCCGAGGGGCCGAGGATGGCGAGGGTCTCGCCGGCCTCGACGCGCAGCGAGACGCCGCGCAGCACCGCCACCGGCGGCTCGCCGGGCGGGCGGAAGACGCGGCTGACGCTGTCGAGTTCGAGCACGGCCGGCCGGGTGTCGGGCATGGTGGTCATCCTGTGTTCAGGAACTCGAACGGGCACCCGCCGCGGTGTAGGCCGCGAGCAGTGCCGGCACGGTACAGTTCTGCAGATCGAAGCGGCTCTGCACACGGGCGCGACCGGCCTCGGCCAGGCGCCGCCGCAGGGCTGCGTCGGCGAGGACGCGCTCCAGCGCCGCGATCAGGGCACCGGGGTCGTCGGGCGCATAGAGTTCGACACCCCCCGTCGCCTCGGCGACCTCGACGAAGCCACCGGCCGCCGGCAGCACCGCCGGGACGCCCCGCGCCAGGGCTTCGAGGGTGAACATCCCGAAGGCCTCGCCGCCGGGGACCGGCACACAGAGGAGCGAGAGGCCATCCATGAACGACGCCACCTCCGAGGCCACAAAACGCTCCTGAATCGTCACCGCCGAGGCGGCGCCATCGCGCTCGAGGCGCCGACGCAGCGCCTTCAGGAAGGCCCTGTCGTCGGCGGTGCAGCCGCCGGCGGCGTGCAGCTCGAGGTCGCGCCAGGCCGGCCGACGGCGCAGCGCGACGAGGGCCTCCGCCAGGACGCCCAGGCCAAGCGCCTCGGCCAGCCTCGCGTAGTAGCCCAGCCGCGGCGCCGCCGGCGGCGCCGCCGGCCGGCAGGCGCCCGCGTCGATGCCCGGCCAGACCGCGTGCAGGCGCTCCGGGGCCAGCCGCAGGCGCGGCGCCAGAGCCGCGCCGTAGGACCGACTCACCGGCAGGAAGAGGTCGACATCGACAGCGCGCACGGCCATGGCGTCCCAGAGCCGCGCCGGCCAGGAGCCCGGCATGGCCTCGACCCAACTGTCCTCGTCCTGAAGCGAACAGACGACCGGGACGCCCACCTCGGCGCGAATGCGACCGGCCAGGCCCAGGAGGAGGGCGTTCGACAGGTGCACCACCTCGGGACGGCACTCCTGCCTCAGCCAGGCAACGAGGCGGTCCAAGTCGCCGGCCTGACGGCCGGACTCGCCGCGCAGCACCGAGAGAGTCAGGGCGCCCAGGCCACCGGCGCGGACCGAGCCGGCCCGGCGCGACACCCAGCCCAGCACCGCCGAGGCGTCCAGCCAGTCGCGCCAGGCGGGCGGCAGGTGCCGGAAGCCCGGTACGACCTGCGACAGGTACACATTCAGGGCGCCATAGAACACCGGCGGCCCCTCGTCCGCCCCGGCCTCAGCCACCGGGAGGTACATCGGCAGCAGCACCGCATCGTGGCCCTGGCGCCGCAGGGCCTGAACGAGGTCGAGATCGCGGCGGCAGTTCTCGCAGTAGAACTGCCCGCCCGATCCCGGCGTGATCATGGCGATGCGCATGTGCGGCCTCCTGTGGCTGCCCCTGGCCCAGGGATGCACGGTCGCCCTAATGTACGTGCCCGCCGCCGCAATGCCGCGCCGAGGCGCGACCGCAGGCCGGCGCCCACGGCCGTTCGAAGATCACGTCGGCGTTACTCGGTCACCCTCCTGTGAAAATCGACCGCGATTTCCATGGTGACATGATCGGGCGGACACTGCGCCCTGCGGGCGCTGAAGGGGTGCCAGATCGTAGCCGGGGGTCGTGCGGAGTACGACCCCCGGGACCGCGGCTGGCACGCCATGCACCCTGGAGGGATGCCAGAACCGGACCTGCAAACAACCCAGGCCGGCGCGAGGGTCGTTTGGCAAAGCCGCCGGCACCGTCTATTCTACGCCGCGAAGGCCGGACACAGGCAGGCCCGGCGCGCCGACGCCGACGCCGGGGCCCACATTCCAGGGGGAACCGATGACCGTCCGAGCGGTAGTCTTCGGGCTGCTGGGTGCGGTGCTGGTCTGCGGCACCAGCTTCCTGAACGACCGCGTTCTGCGGCAGACCTACCTGGTCGGCAACAACATGCCGGTCTCGGTCTACGGCATCCTCATCCTGGTCGTGCTCTGCATCAATCCCCTGCTGCGCCGCTGGCGCTTCAGCGGCCGCGAGCTGGCCGTCGTCATGGCGCTGACCCTGGCCTCGTGCTGCCTGCCGGGGTCGGGGCTGCTGCGGACCTTCGCCTCGGCGCTGGTGCTGCCCTACCATTACGAGAAGCTGGAGCCATCCTGGCGCGAGGAGCAGATCCTCTCGTACATCCCGGAGCGCATGGTCCCGGACATCGCGTCGGACGAGGACACCGTCCTGGGCGGCTTCGTGCAGGGCCTGGGGACGCCCGGCAACCACATCCGCCTGCGGGCGGTGCCGTGGTCAGCCTGGGTGCGTCCGGTGCTGTTCTGGATGCCGATGGTTCTGACGCTCTGGGTGGCGATGATCGCCCTCGCGGTCGTCCTGCACCGCCAGTGGAGCGGCCACGAGCATCTGCCCTACCCGATCGCGGCATTTGCCGACTCGCTGCTGCCGTCGGAGGCCGACGGCCGCGTCGGGCTGTTCCGGCAACGCCTCTTCTGGGTCGGCGCGCTGGCCGTCCTGCTCATCCACACCAACAACTACCTCTGCACCTGGTTCCCCGACATCTTCATACCGATCTCGCTGCGCTTCAGCTTCTCGCCGCTGGCGCGGTTCTTCCCGACCCTGGTGCGCGGCGGTGGGTGGAGCCTGTTCACGCCGACGCTGTTCTTCTCGGTGATCGGCATCTGTTTTCTGATCCCGACCGACCTGTCGTTCACCTTCGGCATCGGACCCTGGCTGTGGGCTCTGGTGGTGGGTGTCTTCGCAGCCTACGGCCTGAATCTGAACAACGTCGTCGAGGGCAGTTGCTGGTACACCGGGCTGAAGCCGCGCATGTTCATCCTCTTCGGCGCCAATGTCGGACTGTTCCTGGCGCTGCTGTACACCGGCCGGCACTTCTACGGCCAGGTGGCGGCGCGGGCCTGCGGGCTGTCGCGACGGGGCGCCGTCGACGGCCTCTCGGTGTGGGGCTGCCGCGTCTTCCTGGCGGCGATGGCGGCCTTCACAATCCTGGTGACGGCGGCGGGGGTGGACTGGCAGCTCGCGGTGATGTACTCGGGGGTGCTGGTGGTCTTCTACGTGGTCATGAGCCGCATCGTCTCCGAGGCCGGGCTCTTCCACGTGCAGAGCAACATCTTCCCCTGCTGCATCCTCTGGGGCTTCATGGGCGCCCCGAGCCTGGGACCGCGGACGCTCCTGCTGCTGCAGGTCATCAGCATGATCCTGATCATCGATCCGCGCGAGTCGCTGCTGCCCTTCATGTCGAACTCGCTGCAGCTCCTGGAGCGCCGTCGCGAGGCCCTCGGCCGGCCGGCCATCTGGTGTGGCGTGGCGGTGGTAGTGGGCCTGGCGGTGGCGTTGCCGCTGACCCTCTACATCCACTACGATCAGGGCAACGCTATCTGGGAGAGCTGGGCCGACCGCGACGTGCCCACGATGCAGTACCAGAACGCGATTGCGGTGCAGCGCAAGCTGGCGGCCCAGGACATGCTGGCGTCGAGTCTGGCGGTCAGCGGCTGGGGCCGCTTCCGCCAGATGGCCCCCAATGCGGCCTGCGTCTGGGGCTTCGCCGGCGGCATGGCACTCGTCATGGCCTTCAGCGCGGCACGACTGCGCTTCCGGCACTGGCCCCTGCATCCCCTGCTCTTCGTCACCTGGTGCACGACCCACATCAGCTCCTTCGCAGGGTCGTTCCTGCTCGGCTCGCTGATCAAGTGGGCGGTGCTGAAGTACGGCGGCAACCGCACCTACGACCGCCTGCGGCCTCTGATGGTCGGCCTCATCGCCGGCGAGATCCTCGGAGCCCTGCTGCCGAGTCTGGTGGGGGCGCTCTACTACGTCATCACCGGCGAGCGCCCGAAGGCCTTCCGCGTCATGCTCAGCTGAGTTCGGAGTTCTGTGGTCCCGGCGTTGGGCGTTGAACGTCGGGCGTTCAGCGTTGGGCGTTCGCTCTCCCGGGGGTCGGGAGTCGGGCGGCGGTGCCGTCAGAACGGCGCGCCGAGGATCTTGCCTTCCCAGCTCGCCGGCTGGTTCCAGGGGAGGGTCTCGCGGCTGGACGACTCCGTCGAGGAACCGGCCGTGGCGCAACCACTCAGCAGCGCGCAGAGCAGGACGGCGACACTGGCCACGAGCCAGGCGAGGCCATGGGGACGAACGATGCTCATCGCGGCCATCTCCCGGATCAGAAGACCCCGAAGGCCTTGAGTTCGATCATCTGGAAGACGACCACGGCCACCAGCGCGACGGCGGCGACGACCATGGCGATCGGGAAGAGCTTGACCATCTGCGGTCCTTCCAGCCTCAAGCCCGGCGGCGAGGCTCACTCCTGTTCCTTGGGCAGAATGACGCGATCGCCGACCTTGACCGCGTCGATATTGGCCTCGGGGAGGATCTCGGCCACGGAGACCTTGCCGAAGACCTTCGAGACCTGCAGCCGTGCCACCAGGCGGTCATCGCGGGCCACGAGCATGCGCAGGTTCTCGGGGACGCGGTTGACGCGACCGAGGTTCACGACGACGAAGTTCCACTCGTTGTTGACATCAACGATCTCGCCAGCGAGGTTGGGGTCGACCGCGCCGGCCTCGCCGTCGAAGCCGGTGGCCTTCTGCAGCCGTGCCACCTGCGCCTGGGCTTTGGTCAGGTCGCGCTTGACGTCCTTCAGTTCGGCCGAGGTCTCCTCGACCTCCTCGACGAGCTGCGCGATGCGCTGCTTCTGCTCGGCGACCTCTTTGCGGGCCTGCTCGTAGAGGGCGAGCTGCTCGTTGATGTCGGCGAAGTCGTTCTGCAGGGAGGTCAGCACGCCGCTGTACTCGCGTTCGTCCTTGATCTTCTCGGGGTCGGCCTGCCAGGAGAACTTGGTGACGCCCTGGATGGCGCTGGCGATGGCCTCAGCGTAGTCGTTGCAGCGCGTCACAAGGCCCTTGACGTTGCCGCCGAACTCATCGAGAGGCGCGGCATACGGGAACGGCCCATTGACCGGCTTGCCCTCGGCGTCCTGGGTCTCTTCGCGACGGCTGAAGGCGCCGGCGTCGAGGGGGTGGTTGATGGTCTCAGCGGCCTTGACGAGGGCGTCGATCATGGCCTTGTCGCGCGCGGAGACCGCCTCGACATGGCCCTGCACCGCGGTCACGGCCTCGGTGAACGGCGCGTCGCTGGAGAGATCACGGAGCTGCGCCGGGTCGACATCCAACTCCAACTGCGCCGCGGCCTTGACGAAGGCCTCGGCGAGGCTGTCGCGACGCTGATTCAGGACACCGGCCAGGGTCACGGCCTGGTTCAGGGTGCCCTCGTAGGTCGAGGGGTCGCTGACGTAGGTCTTCCAGCTCAGCGAGCCGTCCTCAGGCACCCCGGACTGCTTGTCGGCGCGCGTGAAGGACGTCCTGGCCTGGAGGCCGGAGTTGCTGTTCTGATCGACCTTGGCGACCATACGCGCCACGGCCTCGGCGAGCTTGCCGGCGCGCTCCTCATAGAGGCCGCGCTTCTGCGAGATCATGAAACTCAGGACGGCCGCCACCACCGCCAGGACTGCGGCGACGATACCGGAGATCGTACCCAGCTTTCCCATGGATCACTCCCGCGCTCTTGAACGGCCGGCTTGCAAGCCCCGTGTTCTCAGACATGACAGACCGCCACCGCGGCGGCGGCCACCTCTACGGCTCTCCTGCCGTCGGGGCGGAGGCCCCCGACCGCAACCGCCAGGCCGGCCGCAACACCAGGCCCATCGGACCCGCTGCACCCGACTTTGAGACCAATATTGCCGCGGCCGTCAGACTTTGCAAGCAGAAATCCGCATCGCCGGTGGCGCTTTCCTTTTCCGGTTCCCGCCGGCGCCCCGCGGCGGGCGGCGGAACTCACCCGGACAGACCGGGGCGCATGGCCACCGGGATGCCCTGACCTGGATTATTCGCGAAGCGCGGATGCTTCGCTCACAATCCACTTGCGCCGCAATGTACTGCGGCGCCAGTTTCGACGCGCGTCGCGGTGCGCCTCTGGCTCAAGGCCAGCCCTGAGCAAGAGGCCGCAAATGCCTCGCGTCGAAGCCCGAAGGGTGGCCGGTCCACGGCGACGGCCCAGGGCCGGGCTCACCGGCGGCGCCCCGGACCGCCTTCCCCGTGGCATCGGGGGTGTCGTCGATGCCGGGTACGGTGACTCCGGTTGGTCTCACGGCACCTCCGCCACCGCCGCCGCGGCGGCCGGCAGCGGCGGCGGGCCGAGGTCGGCGCGGCTCCCGGCCGGCACCGCGACGACCTGACCGTCGCGCACGATCAGGGTGCGGTGGGCGCGCTGCGCCAGATCGAGGTCGTGGGTCACCATGACGATGGTCTTGCCGCCCTTGCGGTTCAGCTCCTCGAGCAGGGCGATGATCTCACGGCCGGCGGTGACGTCGAGGTTCCCGGTGGGCTCGTCGGCCAGGATGATATCCGGGTCGTTCATCAGGGCTCGCGCCAGGGCGACGCGCTGCTGCTCGCCGCCGGAGAGTTCCTGCGGGCGGTGCTGCAGGCGATGACCGAGGCCGAAGCGCTCGAGGAGGTCGGCGGCCTGGTGGCGGGCGCGGGTGCGGTTCCAGCCCCAGTGCAGCGCCGGGAGCATGACATTCTCGTGGGCATTCAGCTCCGGGAAGAGCAGGTAGCGCTGGAAGACATGGCCGAGGTGGCGCAGGCGCAGGGCGGTGCGCTGGGCCTCGGTGAGGTGCCGGTAGGACTGCCCGAGGCAGACCACATCCCCGGCGCTGGGGCGGTCCAGGCCGCCGAGGAGGTGCAGCAGGGTCGTCTTGCCACAGCCGCT
>JAAYZO010000236.1 GCA_012514865.1 Lentisphaerota bacterium
AAGAGCGTTCGAATGGCCACCGGTGCACGTCACCTGCTGGAGATCAGCAGGCGAAACCGTGATCTGCTCACCGCCGTCGGCGTCCCGCTGCCTGAATAGCTACCACGGGAACGCGCTAGTTTGGGTCCCCTGGCGTCTGGAACCGACGCCCTGACCCTGCGCCTCGAGAAGGCCGACACCCGTGTGCTGTTCCTGAGATAGGCACTCGCCGGCGAGCGCTGACGCGGTCGTCGATCAGCCCTGGCCCGCCGTAATGCCTCAGTCGAGTCGGGGCGGCTCGTATGAAAGATCGCGTCGTTGCGTGCGACGTTTTGTCGCAGACTTTCAGCCTGCAATGCGTCACGTCCGATTTCCCAGGGCGTTGCCCTGGGCTGATGAATGATGCCCTTTCAGGGCGCCATATCGGCGGGCCGCAGGCAGGCGCCGCAAGCGATCTTTCGCCTTGTTCTATCCGGCGTTCCACTCCGGCGGGGCGGCTGTGGCGGCGCGTGTCCTCACGCGCGGCGCGCGACCTGGAGAGCGCCTGCGAACAGGCGCCGCTGCAATGGCCGCGCGCCACCGCCCGAACTCGACTGGCCGATTACGGCCGCCGCCCCAGCCCTGCTTGCATTGCCCCCGAGCCCGTCGTATGGTTCGCCGCTCCGAGAATCCACCCAGGCACCCGACACGCCGGGACGCACCCCGGCCGCGTCGGCGGCGGCCCATGAAGAAAGGCCCTTCGATGATGTCCAGGACCTTGCGCAGCACTGCTCTGATCGCCGTGGCGGCCATCGGCCTCGCCGCCGCCGACAGCATCACCCTCACCGACGGCCGACGCTACGAGGGCACCGTCGTGAGCCGCGACGGGGTCTACACCCTGAGCAGCGGCGAGAAGCTCTTCCAGTTCCGTTCTGACGACGTCCAGGAGTTCGCCGGCAAGGTGGTCACGCCGGTGGTGACGATCAGCACCGACAAGGGGGACCTGCGGGTGGCCCTCTTCGAGGACCGGGCGCCGAACACCGTCGCCAATCTCATCACCCTGGCCGAGCAGGGCTTCTACAAGGGCATGAGTTTCCACCGCATCATCCCGGGCTTCATGGCCCAGGGCGGCTGCCCGAACAGCAAGGACGGCGCCGCCGGCATGCCCGGCACCGGCGGCCCGGGCTACCGCATTGCCGACGAGGTCGCCACCGGGCTGACCCACAGCGGCCGGGGCGTGCTCTCCATGGCCAACAGCGGCAAGGACACCAACGGCAGCCAGTTCTTCCTGTGCTTCGCGCCGGCGCCGCATCTCGATGGCAAGCACACCGTCTTCGGCAAGGTGGTGGCGGGCTTCGAGGTCCTCGACGCCCTGGAGGCCATCGGCAGCGACTCCGGGACGCCCTCGGCGCGGGTCGTCTTCGACATCAAGGTCGTGGCCAAGCGCGATCACGCCTACGGCGTCACGAAGCTCTGAAGCAGGCGCAGAGGTGGTCCGGCCGGCCGCAGGGCTCGAGGGGCGGGGCGGCCTCTCGGCAGGCCGGCACTCGCAGCGGGCAGCCGCGTTCGTAGAACCGGCAGTAGCTCGGCGGGTCGACCGGGCTGGGGACATCGCCCTCGAGGATGAGGCGCTGGCGGCGCCGGCGCGGGTCCGGCCGCGGCGCCGCCGCGAGCAGCGCCCGGGTGTAGGGATGACGCGGGGTGTCGAAGAGCTCCGCCGTCGGCGCCTGCTCGACGATCTGACCGAGGTACATCACGGCCACCCGCGTGCTGAGGTGACGCACGACGGAGAGGTCGTGGGCGATGAACAGGTAGCTCATCCCCATCTCGGCCTGGAGGTCCTGCAGCAGGTTGATGATCTGCGCCTGCACTGAGACATCCAGGGCGCTCACCGCCTCGTCGCAGACCACGAACGCCGGCTCCAGGGCGATGGCACGCGCCACCCCGACACGCTGGCGCTGACCGCCGCTGAACTCGTGCGGGTAGCGCCAGAGGGCATCGCTGGACAGGCCGACCCGGCGCGCCACCGCCTCGACGCGGTCCGACAGGGCGCTGCCGCGCAGGCCGCGGTGCACGCGCAGGCCCTCGCCGATGATCTCCTGCACCGTCAGACGCGGATTCAGGGAGCTGTACGGGTCCTGGAAGATGATCTGCAGGCGCGTGCGTTCCTGGCGCATGGCGGCGCGCGAGAGATCGCGCAGCTCGCGGCCCTCGACGCGAATCGAGCCGGCATCCGGCTCGATCAGGCGCAGGATGGCCCGGCCGGTGGTGGTCTTGCCGCAGCCGCTCTCGCCGACCAGCCCGAGGGTCTCGCGGCGGCCGAGGTCAAGGCTGACGCCATCGACGGCGTGGACCCAGGCCGCCGGCCGGCCGAGGAGGCCACGGCGCACGGGGAAGCGCTTGACCAGATCGCGGACCACGAGCAGCGGCGGCGCGGACGCAGGCGGTGCGGAAGGGCTCGCTGCAGGTGCGGCCGGTGCGGGTTGGATGCGGGTGTCGTCCACGGTCAGGGCCCTCGGCCGTTCAGCGGGGGTTCCCCGGCCCCGGCGGCGGCGGCCGGGCTTTCGGCCGCGGCGGGGGGGCGGTCCTGGCCGTCGGCGGGGACCCGCCAGCAGGCGGCCCAGTGGCCGGGGGCCTTCTCCTCCAGGGGCGGGTAGGCCTGGCGGCAGCGCTCGACGGCGCGGCTGCAACGCTCGCAGAACCGGCATCCCGGCGGGTACTCGAAGGCACTCGGGACCTGGCCCGGTATGGCCCGCAGGCGGCCCCCGTCATGGACCGCCGGCAGGGACTCGAACAGGGCCGCGGTGTAGGGGTGCAGGGTGCGGTCGAAGAGGTCGCACACGGCGGCACGCTCGACGATGCGTCCGGCGTACATCACGGCCACCTGGTCGGCCACCTCGGCGACGACGCCGAGGTCGTGCGTGATCAGCAGCACGGCCATGCCGAGGTCCTTCTGCAGGCCGCGGATGAGCTCGAGGATCTGCGCCTGGATGGTGACATCGAGGGCCGTGGTCGGATCGTCGGCCAGGAGCAGCGCCGGGCGGCAGACCAGGGCCATGGCGATCATGGCGCGCTGCTTCATGCCGCCGGAGAGCTGGTGCGGGTAGTCGTCGAGGCGGCGTTCCGGGTCGGGTATGCCGACGCTGCGCAGCATGGCCGCGGCGCGTTCGCGGGCCTCGTCGGGGGAGACAGCCTGGTGCAGGAGCACCGCCTCGACGATCTGGTCGCCGATGGTGAAGACCGGGTTCAGCGAGGTCATCGGCTCCTGGAAGACCATGCTGATGCGGGCGCCGCGGACCTGCCGCATGGCCCGCTCGGGCAGCCCGAGCAGGTCGCGGCCCTCGAAGATGACAGCGCCGCCGTCGATGCGACCGGGCGGGCTGACCAGGCGCAGGATCGAGAGGGCCGTGACGCTCTTGCCGCAGCCGCTCTCACCCACGATCGCCAGGGTCTGGCCGCGCGGCACCACGAAGCTGATACCATCCACAGCGCAGGCCGTGCCGCGGCGCGTGTGGAAGGCCGTACGAAGGTCGCGGACCTCCAGGAGGATCTCAGACTCGGCTGTCGGTGGCGTCGCCATGCGGTCGGGGGTCCCTCAGGTGCGCAGACGCGGGTCGAGGGCATCGCGGAGGCCCTCGCCGACGAGGTTGTAGATGGTGACCGCGAAGAAGATCATGACACCGGGCCAGATGGTCAGCCACCAGTAGGTCCCGACGCCCTCGCGGGCCTCGTTGAGGAGCTGCCCCCAGGACGGCGTCGGCATCTGCACGCCCAGGCCGAGGAAGGACAGCCCGGACTCGGTCAGGATGGCGCCGGCGACGCCGAAGGTGGCCGAGACCAGCACCGGCGCCATGGCGTTGGGCAGGACGTGCCGGAGGATGATGCGCGCATCACCCAGGCCGAGCGCCCGGGCCGCGCTGACGTAGTCCATCTCCTTCTGGCGCAGGACCTCGCCGCGGACGAGGCGGGCTACGCCCGTCCAGCTCGTCAGGCCGATCACCACCATGATGTTCAGGATCGAGCGCTGCTCGAGGAAGGCGACGATGGTCAGGATCAGCAGGAAGGTCGGGAAGCACATGACGATCTCGATGCAGCGGCTCAGGACGACGTCGACCCAGCCGCCGTAGTAGGCGGCGATGGCGCCGAGGAGGACGCCGATGAGCACGTAGATGGCCACCCCGACGAAGCCGACCGAGAGCGAGACACGGGCGCCGTAGACCATGCGGGCCAGGACGTCGCGGCTGACGCTGTCGGTGCCCATCAGATGCCGGCGGCTCGGCGGGCTGAGCGGACCGACGTCGGCGAGCTGCTCGATCGGGTCGTACGGCACCGTCGCGAAGACAGCCCAGCCCTCACCGGCGGCGCGCAGGGCCGCCACCCGGCCGCGGTAGTCGCTCTTGTCCAGGGGCGCGTTATGGCTGACGAACGGCACCGCCCAGGCCAGGGCCAGGAGCAGGCCGCCGAGGCCCATGAGACGCCGCCGGCGCGGCCGGGCCAGGCCAACCAGGCGCAGCAGTCCGGCCAGGGGCAGCCCGAGCGCCAGGGCCGTCAGGCTCCAGCACAGGGTCAGGTCGAAGAGGCGATCGAGGACGAGTTCCTGGCCGGTGGGCGGCCGGAACAGCCCATGCAGCGCGGGCGAACTCCAGCGGCCCTGCTCGACCAGGAGCAGCGGCTTGTCGTTGGCCAGCAGCGGCGCCGCGATGGCGCCGAGGAAGAGCAGCACGACCAGGCCGAGGCCGAGGACCGCCAGGCGGTCCTGGCAGAACTGGTCCCAGACCACAGACCACTGGCTGCGGCCGGCCGGCCGGGCGGCCTCAGTCGTAGTGGATACGTGGGTCGACGAGGGCATAGCATAGATCCGAGAGCAGGATGCCGACGAGGGTCAGGAAGGACCCCATGGTGAAAATGGCCATCATCAGGGGATAGTCGCGGCTGCCGAGGGCCTGGATGGCCAGGGAGCCCATGCCCTCGATGCTGAAGATGTACTCGACGATGACGCTGCCGGCGACCAGGCCGGGGAGCAGCCCGGCGAAGAGCGTGATCAGGGGGATGAGGCCGTTGCGCAGGGCATGCACCAGGATGACGCGGGCCTCGCTGACGCCCTTGGCGCGGGCCGTGCGGATGTAGTCCTGGCTGATGACCTCCAGAAGACCGGCGCGGGCGTAGCGCGACAGCCCGGCCAGGCCGCCGTAGCTCAGGCAGACGACCGGCAGGACGTAGTGCCGCGCCCGCAGCCCCAGGATCTCCCAGGTCGAACGACCCCAGGTCGCCGCCGCCGGGGGCTCCAGGCCGGTCACCGGGAAGATGTCCAGGAAGCGGTCGCTGGCAAAGAACAGCAGGAGCAGCAGCCCGACCCAGAACGACGGCAGCGAGTAGAGCAGGAAGAGCCCCAGGCTGAGCAGGCGTTCGGTCCAGTGCTGGCGGCGCACCGCCGAGTAGATCCCGATCGGCACCGCCAGGAGGTACACCACCAGGAGCGACCAGAGATTCAGCCGCAGCGTCACCGGCAGGCGCTCCAGGATGATCCGCGTCACCGGCGCGCCGCGGTCGTAGACAATCGAGGTGCCGAAATCCAGACGCGTCACCACCCCCTTCAGCCAGTGCGCATAGCCGACCGGTATCGGCTTGTCGAGGTGGTACTTCTGACGCAGCATCTCCTCGATGCGGCTGCGGTCGCGGTCCTGCGAACGCAGGCCCTGGTCGGCGCCGGCACCGACGAGCTGCGAACGCACCGGGTCGCCCGGCGCCAGGCGCATCATCGCGTACGAGGTCATGGTGATCGCCAGGAGGGTGATCAGCATGAAGGCCAGTCGTTTGATGATGTAGTCGCGCACGTGGCCGTCCTCAGGCGCCGTCCGGCGGTCAGTCCAGGACCTGCTGCTCGGCTGCCGGCACCCAGAAGCTGTTCAGATCCGTACCCAGGGGATAGACGCGCACATTGCGGTAGCGCCGGTGGATGGCGCTGAGGCTGTACGGGCTGGCCAGGAAGGTGTAGGGCTGCTCCTCGTGGATGATGCCATGGAAACGCCGGTAGAGGGCATTGCGCCGGTCGGCGTCGAACTCACGCCGGGCCGTCTCGATGAGGGCGTCGGCCTCGGCATTCTCGAAACCGCAGTGGTTCGAGCTCTTCGTCTTGCGGGCCTCGGACGAGTGCCAGAGCTGGTACGGGTCCTGCTCGTAGGACAGACTCCAGCCCAGGCCGCAGGCGTCGAAGTTCCACTCGTTCAGCCGCTCGGTGTAGACATTCCACTCCATCTCCAGGATGTTCATGATGACGCCGACCTTGGCCATGTCCTCTTTCATGATCGGCGCGATGCGGCTGTAGTACGGGTGGTTGCTGATCAGCAGGAAGGTGAACTCCAGACGCTGGCCGTCCTTGTCGAGAATGTTGTCGCCATTGCTGTCCTGCCAGCCGGCCTCGGCCAGGAGCTGCCGGGCCCGCTGCGGGTCGAAGGGGTACGGCTCCAGGCTGCTGTCGTAGCCTGGGCTGTCGATGAAGAACGGCCCCGTGACCAGCCGGCCCAGGCCGCGGTAGACGTCGCGCAGGATGCGCTCGCGGTCGGTCAGCAGTGTCATCGCCTGACGCACCCGGCGGTCGGCAAACAGCGGCCGGCGCAGATTCCAGCCGATGTAGAAGTACACCCGGCGCGTCTCCTGCATCTTCTCAAAGCGCTCGGCGAAGAGGGCATCGCCAGTCTGGTCCGTCCACTGATCCGTGGTCAGGCCGGTACGGTCCACCTCGCCCTTGCGCAGGGCCTGCAGGGCCGCGTTCGGCTCCTTGATCATGCGGAAGCGCACCCGCTTCAGGTGGGGCTTGAGCCCGTAGTAGTCCTCGTTGCGCCGGAACACCACCTCGCTGCCCTTCTCCCAGCGGTCGAAGATCCAGGGGCCGCAGCCGACAATCATGCGGTTACGCTGGTCGTTCTCGTTGAAGCCGTCCGGCCGCGCCGGGTCGAAGTCGTAGAAATGCCGCGGCAGCGGCGAGAGACTCAGCGTCATGCTCTCGCTCAGGAAGTACGGCTCGCGCCAGATCACCCGAAAGGTGTAGTCGTCCAGCACCTCGATGCGGTCCAGGTCGCTGAAGTAGTTGCGCACCGGCTCGCAGTGAATGCCGGGGTTGCGGATCACATCCACGTAGAAGGCGAAGTCGTGCGCCGTCACCGGCACCCGGGTGAAGACCCGCC
>JAAYZO010000237.1 GCA_012514865.1 Lentisphaerota bacterium
GGCAGGCGCTTCTCGGGCAGGCCAAGACGGCGGGCCTCGTGGAGTTCGACCAGAGCGGCGGCGTCCCTCCCCAAGGCCTTGAGGATGGCGCCGCGGTGCAGGCGCACGAGGGCGTTGTCCGGCAGGCCGCGGACGGCCTGCGCGCTGAGGGCGTCGGCCTCGTCGAGGCGGCGCTCGAGGTAGGCGCACCACGCCAGGGTATCCGCGGCGTGGGGGCTGTTGGGCGCGGCCGCGCGGGCGCGCTCGGCCGCCGCACGCGCCTCGGCCAGAGGCCGCCCGGCCTCGACGAGGAGCATGGCCAGGTTGTTCAGCGCGGCCGGGTTGTGCGGGTCGCGCTCGACCGCAGCCTGGTAGGCGGCAATCGCCTCGTCGAGGCGCTGGCGCTGCGCCAGGAGCTGGGCCAACTGCGCATGCAGGCCGCTCAGGCCGGGCTGAAGGGCAATGGCGCGGCGATACTCGGTCTCGGCCGCATCCAGTTCGCCGGTCTGCTCCAGGCAGTAACCCAGACGGGCCCGCAGCTCGGCGTCCTGCGGCAGGGCCTCGAGCAGAACGCGCAGGACGCGCACCGCCGCCGGGAAGCTGCTCTGCGCTACCAGGATGCGCGAGCGCATCCGGAAGGCCTGCACATCCTGGGGATTCTGGGCCAGGGCCTTGGCGACGTGCTCGTCGGCCAGGGTGACAAAGCCGCGGCGCAGGTACAGGTCGGCCAGGACCAGGTGGCCCATGGTGTCGCCGGGGTTGTCCTTGATGAGCGCGTCCAGAGTGCGATAGCTCTCGTCGGTGCGGCCGTCCAGCGCCAGGAGTTCGCCATAGCGCGAACGCATGCCATAGCGCCTCGGGTAGTCCTTCGTCAGTTCGCCGTACAGCCGGATGGCCTCGCCCAGATTGCCATGCTTGAGCTGCATCTCGGCCAGCTCGACGCGCGGGCTCGCGTCGTCCGGGTGCTGCACCACCAGAGCGTTGAGGTGATCGATGGCCGTGTCGCGTTCGCCGCGCTCGTCGAGCACCTGCGCCAGGCCGATGCGCGCGTCGACCAGCTTGGGGTCACGGTCGATGCTGCGACGGAATCCCGCCTCCGCGGCATCGAGGTCCTTCCGGCGCAGCGCGGCGAGGGCATCCTCGAGGATCGCCCGCGCGTCGTCGGAGTTCAGGTACATGAGGCGCGCCGCGCCCTGCGCCGCCGCGTCGAAGTTGCCGTGCAGCCGCTGCGCCCGCACCAGGGCCAGGACCGCATCGAAGTTCTCAGGGGCCCCCGCCACAGCCCGTGTCGCGTAGGACACGGCCCGCTGCGACTGCCGCAGCGTCACCGCCAACTGCGCCGCGCCAAGAAGCGCCGCCGGATGCTCGGGCGCCAGACGCAGAGCGGCCTCGTAGGCACGCACCGCCTCGTCCTCGAGATTCACCGCGATGCACGCCTGGGCCAGCGTCACCCAGGTGCCGGGCGCTCCGGGCTCAAGCTCCGTGGCCCGTCGCAGCGCCAGACGAGCCGTGGCGGCATCGCCCTCCTCCAGCGCCTTCTCGCCGCGAAGCCGCCACGACGCCGCCTGCTCACGGCGTTCCTCCGGCGTCAGATTCTGCCCCAGCCCGCTCGGCGGCGCCGCCTCGCCGGCCGGCGTGACCTCCACCACCCGGTCGCGCCAGAACAGGGCGTAGCCCGCCCCGCCGACCAGGCCGCCCCATAGGACCAGGAGCAACAGCCCCGCCACGGCCAGACGTAGAACCGCCGCCTGCAGGCTGCCCTCACAGCCGCACAGGGCACTGACCTGCCACGAGGGACCCGACCGCATGCCCCGACAGAGCAGACGCGCCAGGAACGGATTGCCGTACTTCGAGCCCACCGGACAGCGCGTGCGCTCGCTGCCGCCCACCTCGACCAGGCTGATGCGGCTGCACGGCTGGAACGGCGGACGCTCCTGACCGCCCAGCAGCCAGAACAGCCCGATGAACCAGTGCGTCGCCACGTGGATGAAGTCGAAGGTCAGAAAGACCAGATCGAACGGCAGACGGATCAGACGCACGATAAAACGCAGAAACCTCATCAGGATCCTTCCTTATCCACCGCGCCAACGACGGATACGCCAGGCTCCGGGACCACGCCACGCCAGAACGCGCCCCTCGGCAGGCCGCGACCGTCACCCTCGAAACGGATCCTCCCGGGGAGCCCCACGCGCTCCACCGGGCGGCAATGCGCCGCTGTCGCCAGCCAGCAGGCAGACGACTCGAGCCGCAGGGCCGGAATTGCCAGGCAGACCCCGGCCGCACTACCGCAACCCTGCCGGCCCCCACACCCAACGCGGAACTTTAGCACCGCGGCTGATACCCCGCAACTGGCCTTATGCCCGAATTGCGCTGACCCCAGCGGGATAGCGCCGGCGCGGTCTGACTGGGTCGCGCCGCCATCGCGACAGGTCGCGCGGATCGGGCCGCGCCCGGTGCGGACGGCCTGCCGATTCTCGGTGGTTCCTTTTGCCCCACCGGCCATGGCGGCCTATGTTCCCCACGGCGGCGCGGGCCGGCCTCGCCGATCCCCTGGGAGCGCGGCCGCCGCGGCGGCGTCGGAGGGTTCGCCGCGGGCTCGGCCGCTGCCGTCTGTCCGGCACGCGGCCGGCGCGCAGGCATAGGCCGCTCAGACCGGCATGGCAGAACCACGGGGGAAACCAGCGATGGTACCCGCAGGAGGCAACAACGATGGCGGATATCCTCTCCCAGGAACTGGTCCTGGCGGTGGACCAGGAGCCCTTCGAGGCAAACTCGAACTGGTTTACTATCCTTTACCCGTTAGTAACCATCTATGGCGAGCGCATCGAAGCCAACGTCGCCGCGTTCCCCAATCGCGGCCGCGTCTGGTATATGGTCCAGTCGCCCGGCCTGCGCCGGCAGATGGGGCCGGGGACGCTCTGGCATGGCATGGTCGAGGAGACCACCGCCTTCAAGACCTATGACCCCGACCGCGACCGCTATCAAATCAGCCTGCGGCATGCCTTCGCACCCGGCGCCCCGCAGTTTTTCGAGATCATCGACCAGCACTTCACCGAGCCCGACGTGCGCATCGTCCGGCAGGAGCGCCTGATCCGCCTGGCCCGCCGGCCGCTCTCGGATGTCTTCCTGCGCGGCCGGGATACGGTCCTGGGGCCTTTCCACGCGGTCTGGCAGGACGGCGAGCTGCGCCTGGAGCCGCGCGAGGGCACCGCCCTGCGCATCCCGCGTGCAGACTTCGAGGCGATGGTGCGGATCGAGTCTTTCGTGCACGAGGCGAACCAGTATGACCGCCACCGCGCCGCCATGCTGTTCAACTACCACCTGGTGCACAAGAACGACCTGAACTGGGAGGAGCTGCGCCGGCGCGGCGAGGCGGTCGACGTCCGCCCCGACCGTGAGATCCTCAACCAGACCGTGCAGCAGCTCCGCTTCAGCCGCAGCGAGAAGCAGGAACTCAAGCGTCTCCTGGAGCGCCTCCAGGAGGTCTCGCTCTCGGAGGACCTCCGCGAGCGCGTGCGCGATGTCAAGCTCGACATCGGCCAGGGCCTCGACAATGCCGACGCCCTGGCCCGGGTGATCGGCGAGATGCCCCAGTTCAAGGAGTTCCTCGAACACCATATCGAGACCGTCACCAGCGCCCGCATCCAGGAGCAGGTCACCGTGCGTCAGATCACCGTGCAGAACGAGCTGCACGGCCTCGAGGCCAAGAAACAGAAGGTCGAGGCCGACCTGGCACGGCTGCGCCAGACCTACGACGAGCGCGTCGCCCGCCAGGACGAGGAACTCCGCCAGCGCTTCGACGAGCGCGTCGCCAGCATCGAACAGCGCGAACGCGACCTCGAGAGCCGCGAACGGGCCTTCGACGAGCGCGAACGCAGCCAGACCGCCCAGGTCGAGCGGCTCCTCAAGCAGTACGAGGAGAAGGGCGCCCAGATCGCCGAGGAGCTCTTCCTGCGCATGCCGATCTTCCGCGCCATGGGCGCCGGCATGGGCCTGGGACCCGGCGCCGCTACGGCCCGCGCCGACCAGGCGCCCCGACGACGCCAACTGCACCTGCCGCCGTTCCTCAAGACCGCGAAGGACTTCGCTCACGACATCGGCGAGAAGGAGTTCGTCGACCAGTTCCGCGACGTCGTCGGCCAGCGCGGCTTCGCCTACAGCGACCTGGATCTGGTCAACTTCCACGTCTGCATGAAGACCGGTATGCTGACCATCCTGGCCGGCCAGAGCGGCTCGGGCAAGAGCAGCCTGCCGAGGCTCTACGCCGAGGCCCTCGGCTGCCGCGAGGAGTACCTCCACATACCCGTGCAGCCAAACTGGTTCGATGAACGCGAGGTGCTCGGCTCGGTGAACCCCCTGGCGGGCTTCTACGACCCCTCGCCGGTCGGCCTGGTCGAACGCCTCATCGCCGCCGACGAGGACGCCAGCCGCCAGCGCGGCGGCCTCTACGTCATCTGCTTCGACGAGATGAACCTGGCGCGCATCGAGCACTACTTCGCGCAGTTCCTCAGCGTCATGGAGCACCCGGCCGAGGAACGCGCCCTGCGCCTCTTCAACCGGACCGCCGTCGCCGAGGATGACCCTTACCGCAGCTATGACCTGGTGCCGCTGCACCCGAACACGCGCTTCGTCGGGACGATCAATGTCGACGAGACTACGCACTTCCTCAGCGCCAAGGTCCTGGACCGGGCCCAGTTCATCACCCTGCAGGTGCCGACCCTCGGCCGCGCCACGGCCGTGAGCACCGTCTCGAGCCTGCCCGGCATCACGCCGGTGCCGGCCGAGACCTACAACGCCTGGGCCGCCCCGCGGCAGGTCGCCCCGGAGGTCGTCGAGTTCCTGCGCGACCTCGACGACGCCCTGCGCCTGTCGAACCAGGGCCTCGGCTTCCGGCGCTTCGAGCAGATCCGGCAGTATGTCGCCGGCGCGGCCGGCCTCATGAACCAGGACGAGTCCCTCGACTACGCCATGCGGCAGGTCGTCCTGCCACGCCTGCGCAAGAATGCCTACCGCTTCGAGGACATGCTCAAACGCCTGCAGGTGCTCCTCAAGGCAGACCGCTTCCCCGGCAGCAGCTCGCTCCTGGAACGCATCGCCGCGACCGAGTCGGACTATGAGTTCTTCCAGCTTCTATGACATCCGCCTCGAGGCGGCCGCCGACGACGCCTCACGGCGCGTCGTGTTCAACCGCCGCCTCGATGGCCTCGCCCTGCCCTGGCGTGAAGAGACCTGGCAGGAGGTGCGCTACAACGAGGCGATGACCCTGGAGCTGTCGCGCTCGGGCGCCGACGCGGCCCTGCGCGGCCTGCTCTGCAATGAGGTGGTCTTCGAACTGGCCGCCGGACGCAAACGCCTGCGCCTCGCCGACAACTATTGGTTCCTGCACGAACTCGGCGACAGCACCTTCAGCATCGAGGAGATGGCGCCCGGCGAGACGGTCTGGCGCACCCTCTTCGAGGTGAACCTGCGCATCGTGCCCAGCCCGGAAGCCCTGCATCAGTACAAGGTCATGGCCGAGGACCTGGTGCAGGTCCACGCCGGACTGGCCCGCGACGTGGTGTCGCGCACGGTGGTGCGCCAGAGCACCTTCGCCGGCGACGCGGTGCGCGAGCTCCAGCCCGAGCCGATGATCGCCCAGCTCCGCGAGACCTACCGCCGCCTCAAGGCCGCCCTCGTCACCATCCGCCAGCACCCGGGCGGCGCCATGCAGGCCGAGGTCCAGCCGGCCTTCTACCGCTCCGGCGACCGCCTCGGCACCGGTACCATCGGACGCTGGCTGGCCAGCCCGGGGACCGTCCTGACCGCCGAGGGCCGGCCCGTCGTCCTCGGACGCGCCCTGGTCCTGCGCCATCGACCCAGCACCGACCTCGAGGAACACCGCCACCTCAGCGCCCGCCTCGACGACCTGGCACGCCTGGCCGACACCGTCGCCGCGCACTGCGACCAGACCGCGGCCCTGCTGCGCCACGAACGCCGCCGCTGGGGCGAGGCGCCGCGCGAGGAGCAGGCGTCGGTCTTCCAGACCACCTACCTGCCGCGTATCGAGCTGCTGCAGCGCTTCGGCGACGAGGCCCGCGAGGTGGCGGCCAGCTTCCGCGTCCTGCGCAGCCAGCATCCCTTCCTGCGCCAGGCCGGCCGGCCCCGCGGGCCCCTGCGCCCGACGGCGCTGTTCTGCCACCGCGTCGGCTACCGCGAGGCCTACGCCGTCCTGCGCCAGGCCGATGCCATCTCCGGACTCCTCGTCGACAGCGACACCATGAAGCTGCACTACCGGTCGCTGGCGTCGATGTTCGAGTACTGGTGCTTCGTCAAGACCATCAACTGGCTGCGCGAACGCTACGGCGCCCCCGAGCCGCGCGATTCGTTCAGCGTCGTCGGCGGCGTCTACCGGCCGACCCTCGAGCCGGGGCAGTTCTTCGAGTTCCGCATCGACGACACGCATACCCTCCGCGCCACCTACGAGCCGAGCATCCTGCCCTGGCGACAGGCCCGCGCCGAGAAACACCGCTATGGCGCCACCCTCACCGCCAACCCGCTGCGACCGGATATCTTCGTCGAGTTCCTGCACCGCTCCGAGGTGGTCGCGGCGATGGTCCTGGATGCCAAGGCGACGACGCGTTTCTCGATGCAGAAGATCCGCGAGATGAGCGACTACGCCCGCCAGATCTTCGAGCTGCCCAGCGGCCGACAGCCCGTCCGACGCGTCTTCATCCTGCACCGCGATGCCGACTCGGACTACGTCTCGAACCTGCCGCCGCGACGGCCGGCCCACCTGCCGCCCGCCATCGAGGTCTTCGGCGCCGCTGCCTGCGTCCCCGAGAAGGTCAATACCGTCCCGGCACACATCGGCCGCCTCCTGCGCAGCTTCATCCGCTGCTGCCTGGACTGGTCCCGGGATGGCGCCCCCTCGGAGGGCACCGGCTGCGCCAACGGCGTCACCATGGCGGCGCCCGCCGAGA
>JAAYZO010000031.1 GCA_012514865.1 Lentisphaerota bacterium
CTCTTGCCGCTCATGGCTGCTCCCGTCTTGTCCTGGGCCGCGGCAGGCGTCGCCACCGGCTCCTGGCCCCTAAGATCGACCGGCATCGCGGCCTTTGCCAGCGTCGTGACGGCCGGAATGCAGAAGGTGACCGGCCCGGCCGCGGTGCGCCGCGGGAAGAACACCTCCCTGGCCTGGCCGTCCTCGAGGCGCAGGCCGTGGTCGGCGCTGAGCACGACCAGCGCCCGGCCGTCGTGCTCCTCGACGCGCTCGATCTCGAAGCCCTGCGTGTGGCTGGTGCCCATCGACACGATCATCCAGGCGCCCTTCAGAGCCGACCCGGTCGGCAGTGCCGCCTTGGTGATGAGGGCATCGACCGCGGCGCCGTCAGCCTGCCGCAGCGCCCCGATGATCTCGCCGCGGTGCTCGCCGACGGCAGGCGCGAGGTCGACCTCGCCACAACGCAGGGCCGTGCCGCCGAAGAGCCACGCCGCGGTGACCCGCCCGGCGACCTGCCGGACGACGCCGAGGCGGCCCCGAAGCATCACCCCGCCGGCCGTCCGTTCGGGTCCGTCGGGCTCGTCGAGGGTGCTGAGGATAGTGTCGACGACGTCGCCATGGCGGACCTGCAGCGCCATCGCCCCGGCGTCGCCGGGGGCGACCTCCAGGCGCGTCACGGCAGCCAGGAAGGGCGCCCCCGCGAACGGCTCCTCGACTGCCACGAAGGTGCTCGCCAGCGGCGCCGCGCCCTGCCGTCGCACCATCAGCGTCGGCATCCAGAAGTCGTAGGCCTTGCGCATGTCGCCTGCGGAGCCCTGCCCCATGCGCCGCACCGACGGGCTGCGCCCGAGCCAGACCTCGGTCGAGGCCTCGGGAAGGACGTGGATACGCACGCCGCGGTCGGGATCCTCGACATAGTTGAAGCGCACGTCGAAGGGCCCCGCAGCGGCGGCGCGGCCGACATCGCGGACCATCCCGTAAGGATGATAGCGCGAAGCCTCGATCTGGGGCTCCTCCCAGACCTCGCCCTCCTCGAGCATCCAGCGCCGCGAGCCTTCCAGAGCCAGCGAACAGGCCGCCGTGGTGTCGGCGTCGGCATCGCCATGCAGGACCCAGTCGTGCATGGCGCCGCCGCGCACCCGGAAGAGATCGACGACGTAGGCGTCGTCCTCGGACACCGGCACCACCATCACCAGCCGGCGGTAGGTCTCGACACCGGCGATGTTCCCATAGCCGCGGCGGCCCTCGGCCTCGGCCAGGGCGATGCCGGCGGCGTCGGGGACGTACACCAGGAGGTCGCCGTCGCCGGGCCGACCGCCCTGGCTCACGCGGTCGATGACGACGGTGTTGTGCCCCAGGGTCGAGCTGGCCCAGTGCCGCATCTGCGTCCAGGTGTAGCCGACATCGGGGAGCATCTCGCGCTCCTTGGCCCAAAGCATCAGGTTGAGATTGTCCGCGTGAGCGTGCCCATAGGCCCCCGAGAAGTGGAGCTGGGCCTGCATCTGGTGCACGCCGCGGCCGCGGCCGAGCGAGACATGCCCGTACGCCGGCAGGATCGTCGAGACGGTCTCCTGCCGCGGCGCCGTCGCACGCGCGTACGGATGCGTGTCGTGCACGTTGGCCGCGTGGCCGTTCGGGGCGGCCAGGACGTCGCAGGCGTGCATGGAGCGCGACCAGAGAGGCAGCAGCTTCTCCGGATCGAAATCGTCGAAGCGCGTGCCATCCACCGGGTCGACAGTGCCCGGCGGGTCGGAGTGCCCGGCCAGGGTACTGAAAGCGTAGCGCAGGCCGCCGATGGTCATGGTGTGGTAGGCCGGGGCGCCCTCCTTCCACATCCCGTCACGGAAGAAGCCCTCGTCGAGGTTGCGTTTCATCCAGGCGAAGGCCCGATGGACCATGCCGGGGTCGTTGATGACCCGCCCCAGCAGGGCGGCGCTGGCGACGTCGTAGCCGACGACATTGCTGACGTGGTACGGGCTCTTCGCCACGGCCTCGAAGGCCGGCCGGAAGCAGTCCCGCTCGAGCGCCTCGCGGATGTCCTCGCCGCGCTGACGCGACAGCTCGTCGAAGGCGGGGCTCGCGCACACTAGGTCGTAGGCCAGCACCATGCTCTTCGGGATCTCGTTGTGAAAACACCCCCAGCGCCCGGAGTCCCACGCGTAGGGCGGCTCCTGCGACTCGCGGAACTCGACGCAGCGGACCGTGTTGCGCAGGACCGGGTAGTGCGGATAGCGCCGGGACAGCCTGTCCAGTACCATCACCACGCGACGCGCGTAGTCGTCCTTGCCGGTGAGCTGGTAGGCCTTGCCCAGCAGCACGCACTGCTGTTCGAGCCAGCGCCGCTGCAGGAACTGCCGGTGCAGGCTGAAGAAGTGCGTCACCTCCTTCTCGGCGTTCCAGTAGTACGGCAGACTGACCTCTTCGCCCAGGGCGTTGCGGCCGCGCCGAACCTCACCCTCCGGGTAGGCCGGGTCGGGCCAGACCTGGCCGCAGAAACGGCAGCGCATCTCGTCAGGCCGCTCGATGCTCCAGGTGAAGACGCCGTTGCCCTCGACGCCGCCGTAGCAGGCCGGGCACTCGCAGTACTGCGCGTAGGCCCACTCCGGCAGGAAGGACAGCAGGCGTTCCGGGTCCATAGCCATGGCCGTGCGGACACTGGCCTCGACCGCGCCGGCGCGGGCCGGGTCGAGCGTGTGGTCCAGCACCGGGTGACGCACGGCGAGCGCCTGGCTGGCGCCGCGCAGCGGCAGCGCCGCGAGGGTCGTGGTGATCATGGCAACGGCCAGGAGAGGCGTCGATCTGACCGCGGTGTGCGACATGCTCAGGACTCCTCGCTACAGCCCATCCACCGGCGTCCGGCGAGTAGGTCCACGGCGCCGTCCGTGGACCCTCCCGGGCGCCGGCAGCGCCCGGGGGACAAACGGCGCACTGCACCGGACAGAGCACCACGAAACACCGTCTTCTCAGCCTTCCCCGTCAGAGTTCCGGCCTTGGCCGGAAGTGTGCCGCGTGCCTTTAGGCCGCGGCGCCATCCGGGGCCGCGCCGGGCTGAAGCCGCGGCGCACACTTCCGCGTCAACGCGGCACTCTGACCCAGAGGCCGCAGCCGTACCACACCGCGATCGCTCAACCATGCGCGCCAACGCCGGCCGCGCCGGCCAAGGGGTTCACCCAGCCCGGCCAGCCACGGCCGCAAACCGTCCAAAGGGCAGGTCGGCCGGACAGACACGCACATCGAGGCCGGCCATCTGCGATACGACATGCTGGTGGCACTCGGCGACCGTCCGGAACGGTCCTTCGGGGTGGGCCTCGAGACTGAAGGTCAGGTCGGTGCTGCCAAAGAGGATCAGGTCGACGCCGGGGCGGTACAGCCGCCGGCAGTTCAGCACTCCCTCGACCGTCTCGATCTGCAGGGCCAGGATGGCGTTGGCATTCCACCAGTCGGCATAGCCGCGCGGCGTGAGCCCGCTGCCGTTCCAGCCCAGCGCGTAGCGCAGGCCGCAGCTCCGCCGGCCGACCGGCGGGTAGTACACATTCTCAACCGCCGCCTCGACCACCGACTCCGCTTCGACCATCGGCACCAGCACCGCCGCGGCGCCGCCATCGAGCAGCCGGCCGATCAGCCATGGCGCCGAGGGATGCGGCGCCCGCGGCATCAGCGGCAGCCCCAGCGCCGTGGCGCGCTGACACAGCGCCACCCACTGCGGCTCGGTGTAGGGCGCATGCTGCAGGTCGACGAAGGCGAGGTCCCAGCCCTGCCCCGCGATCTTGCCCTCGAGCTGGTCGAGCGGCGTGTCCACCGCCAGCGCACCGATGTGCACCGCGGCGCCGGCGTGAAGGCGTTCCTTGAGATTCACGGCGTCTCCTCATCCATGGCCGACCTGCCATCGGCCGCTGCCGACGTCCTGCCCTACCCTACCCTACCGCGGCCCCCGCACCGGCGCCAGCGCCGGGGCAGCGCCGGCCACGGCGCCGCCCGAAATCCACGGGCGGTGAGGCCCGGGGGCCGGGGCTCCCGGAAAGGGACACAAGGGACACAAGGGACGCAAGCGACTCCAGGATGGCCCCTCCCGCGCCTCCGCGTGCCGCCAAGGCGCCTCGCCCGCGCTGGCGTCCCTGGCGTCCCGGGGCGCCGGCAGCGCCCGACAGAGCGGCTGGGGACAGCCGCCGCTACAGCGGGGTCACCGGCGTAGAACGCCAGGTATAGCAGAGCGAAACATCGCGGACGGCGCCTTCCCGGTCAGAGTGCCGGCTTGAGCCGGAAGCGTGCCGCGTGCCTTTAGGCCGCGGCAACACCGGGGGGCTGCGCCGGGCTGAA
>JAAYZO010000238.1 GCA_012514865.1 Lentisphaerota bacterium
CGCTGGAGCGCGAGCGTCCACAGGCGCGAACGCGCCCGCGAGCCGCAACGCCGCGACCCCTCCTGCAACCCGGCAAGGGCTTGCTTTCCTGGCACGTTTCCGACTCCCGACTCCCGAGGCCGGAGCCGGCAAGGCCCCGTCCGTGTCCGTCCGTGAAGGTCAGTGTCCGTCCGTGTCCCGAGCCCAAGGGCCGCGTCCCCGCGGCCCTGTCCCCTCGCTCCCGGGCCACACCCTCAGGAAGCGGTACCTCCAGGGCTCCAGCGTGAACCGCACGACGCCGTCCGCGAGCGGCACCGGCTCGCCCGTGAGGGCATCCGTCACCCGCGACGGCGTCCAGCGGAAGGCCTTCGGCGCCAGGGCGACAGTCGCCTCCGCGGCGTCGTCGCCGAGGTTGCTGACGATGACCAGGAGGCCCTCGCCAGGGCGCTCCCAGGCGGTCGCATAGACGCCCGCCGGACCGACACTCAGGCGCTCGGCGTTGTCCCAGTACGGGTAGCACGCCGCGTCCTTGAACGGGAAGCCGTCGTACATCCGCCACAGCGCCGCGCTGCGCGCGAGCGACTCCGGGTCGCCGTGGGGCCGGATGAGGACGCCGTGCAGCAGGGTGTAGGCCTCGACATCGCGGCTGCGGTAGGGGCGCCCCTCGTAGACGAGGAACTCCGCCGGCAGGCCCCACTGGCGGCCCATGAACTCGGTGCGGAACGCATCCATCGGCAGGATATCCAGGGTGCGCACTGGCGGCTTGATCGTGTCGATCTGCTCGCCGCCCCAGGTGCTCGTGGCCCAGGACAGGGTCGGGGTGACCATCACCGTCGAGTTGTGGATGTTGAGCTGCCCATCCGGCCGGCGCTGTCGCGTGAGGACGTAGAGCCTCTTCATGAACTCGCGGGTGCCGAAGATGTCGTAGGCGGTCCGCCGGGTGCCGTCGGGGGCGTCATAGCCGCAGCCGTGGTCGGGGTTGTTGCAGGGCATCGGCCACTCAGGCCCATCGAGGTACCAGCCGTCGTGGCCGACCTCGTCGAGGAGTCGCGCCAGGTGGTACAGACAGAAGTCGCGCCAGGCGCTGTTCCAGCAGGCGATGTAGGCCTTCTGTTCCGGCAGACGTCGGTAGGCCCCCGAACGCGGCTGCTGCAGGACATCCTCGGAGTACAGCTCCCACTCGGGAGCGTTGTCGGCGAACTGCCGCGACATGTAGAGCAGCAGATCGACACCGGCGCCGCGGCAGCCGTCGACCAGGCTCTTGAGCTTCGGGCGGTTCTCCGCCGTGACATAGGGGTGCGACTGGTACGGCGACCAGTGTTCGTGGAAGCAGATCGTGCGCACGCCGGCCTCGGCCAGGCGCGCGAGCTGGGTCTGGCCGGCGCTCGGCTCCCACGAGGCGCCGCGGCCCTCGTGGCCCGGCCCGAAGACGACCGCGCCGCGCCGCTCACCCGGCGGCGTCAGGCCGTCCTGGCCATACGCCTCGAAGTCGTCATGCAGCAGCACCGTCGCCGCCTCGGCCGGAGCCCCCGGCGCCACCGCTGCCGACAGGATGCGCAGGTCGTCGATCGTCGCCAGCGGGTCCGTGCCGCCGATCTCCAGGGTCGCGCCGGCCGGATCGGCCGGCACAAAGCCGTGATTCGGCGACTCCGCCGCCAGGACGCCGTCGACGTAGAGACGGACCGTGTCACCCCAGGTCACGGCCAGGTGGTACCAGCGACCGGGCGTCCAGTCCATCGGCGCACCCGGGTTCAGAAGGACCTTCCCCTCCCGCCGCGACCACACCACCGGGCCCTGGACCTGCTCGTTCCAGTAGAGGCCGCAGTTGGTCCCGGTGGCCATGGCGTCATCCCAGCGCACCGTGACGATATGCCGGTTGGCCTTCTGACGGCGCTGTGCCACCGGCACGCCGCGCTCCTGATTGTCGAAGCCCGGCCGGTACCAGCACTCCAGGGTGCCCGCCTCGGCCCGCAGGCGCCCCTCGGCCGGGTACACGATGGCGCCGCTGACCTGGACCGGATCCGACTCCAGACCATAGCGGCCGTGATGCGTGATGCGGTACTCCCAGACCGTCTTCTCGGGCTTCTTCACCGGCGTCGCCTGGAAGCCGAAGGTGTACTCCAGGGGCGCCGCGATCTCGTGCTCGCCGCGGATCAGGTGGCAGCGCAGCACGACGCGGTCGCCCTCGCGGCGGATGGTCAGCGCCTCGGCGGAGCCCTGCGGGTACCAGTGCCGGTCCGACTCGCAGAACCACGCCAGGCCGCGGTCTTCACTCCCGAGCCAGACGTAGGGCTTGAAGCCGTGCGTCCAGCCCTCGGCCGGCAGGGCGCCGCTGTTGGCGACGCTGCCCCAGCGCCCTGGGAAGTGGTACAGAAGCCGCGCCTGGTCGGCCCGCAGGGGTATCTCCAGGGTGAGGTCGCGCAGGCGGGCCGTGCCGGCGGTCGGGGTCAGGGTCGCATCGACGCGCACCATGCCGTCGTACTCGATCGTGACCCGGCCCTCGAGCCGCAGCTCGTCGGCCGTGGCGGCGGTGCTCAGCACGACCCGGTCCGCGGCGCGCTCCTCCCAGCGCACCCGCCGGCCGCGCCAGCGTATCGGCGCGGCGCCGCTGTAACCGCTGAGCTGAATCGGCGCCGCCAGAAGCTCCGCCTCGAGGCTCTCGACGGCGCTCGGGAAGACCGAACGCTCGAAGGCGTACTCGCGGCCCCAGCATGAAACCCGCCCGAAATGCGCCCGCAGCGGCGTCCACGGCGACGGGACCTCGCGGCTGAGGCCCTCACGCGTCCCCAGCCAGGCCGGCTGCAGCGGGTCGTCCAGGACCTTCTCCGCCGTCACCGTCAGACCGCTGCGGCGCTGACGCGCCCCCGCCGACACCGTCAGCCGTCCCGACGGCACGCGCTCACCCGGGATCTCCAGCCGAAGCAGGCCCTGGCCATCCGGGGCGCCACGCTGCTCGGCCACACGGCCCGCCGGACCGTCGACGGTCAGCCAGACCTCGGTGTCACCAGCCGGCAGGACCTTGCCGTCCGTCACCGCCGACACCACCAGCGTCCGCGTCGAGAGGAAGGCCCGCGCCCGCAGCTCCAGGGGCGCCCCGACCTCGACGTCGACCGCCTGCCGCAGGAGCACCCCGGCCGCGGTGCGCGCCGTGACCTCGATGGCGTAGAGGCCGGGCTTGGGCAGCCCCTGCTCGACCGGCAGCGCCAACGCCAGCGGCGCCGCCGCGCCGGCCGCCAGGCGCACCGTCTGCGGCGCGGCCGCCGTGACCCCGCCATCGGCCTGACGCAGGCCCAGCGACCAGGTGACCTCGGCTGCGTCCGGACCGGCGAGCTGCGCCTGCAGCCCTGAGAGGTCCTGCGCGTCCAGGCCGACCAGCGAGAGGGCCGTACCGCGCCCCAGGCGCAGATGCGCAAACTGCGCCGGGGCATGCAGGCCGCGGCTCAGCGGCGACCAGGTCAGGATGCCGCCGAGGTGCGAGGCATTCACCGCCAGGTTGATACCGATGCCCTGGCCCGCCGCCGGCGCGGCCGACTCCATCGCCGACCAGGGTATCAGGAACTCGACCGACCAGCGGCCTGGCGTATTCACGGCCGCCGCCTGCCAGTCGGCGTTGTACGAGACATCCCCGGCGCGGCTGTCCAGACGCGTGCCCAAGGCGTTGGCCACAAACTGGTAGCTGACCTTGTGCTCGTGCCGCGGATCGACGTGGACCTCGACCGAGTCGTCCTGCCAGACCGTGCCATCCCAGTCGGTCGCGTGCGCCTGAGCCAGCCGTCCCGGCGGCAGGGGCACGCTCACCGCCACCGCCAGGCCGGCCTCGAGCCAGGCGACACGCGCCTCGGGCTGACCCGCCGCCAGGCGACGGCTGCCCAGCAGGACGAAGCCGCTCAGGCGCGTCGCCCCGGACCACTCGTCATCGTCGATGCGGCCATCCAGACGCGGCGGCGACGCCAGAGGCAACGCCGTCAGACTCGGCCAGGCCGCATCGCCCAGACCGGCGGACCAGACACTCGCCGAGACCAGCACGCACGCCAGCAGACTCATAGCACGACGCATCGCAACGATCCTCCTGATGCCGCCGACGCCATGCCGCCGGCCAGACACCCACAGGGCTCCTGACACCGGAATATACGGTACCCCCCCGCGATGGCGAGCCAGCCCCGGCGCCGCAAGTAGGTCCACGGCGCCGGCCGTGGACACCCCGGGCGCCGGGAACGGCGCCCGGAAGATGCCGAGCCGACGCTCGGCGCTCCCAGCACAGCGGCTGGAAACAGCCGCCGCTACAGCGAAGTCACCGGCGCACGGGGGCGCCGGATAGAACACGGCGAAAGATCGCTTACGGCGCCTGCCTACGGCCCGCCGTTCTGGCGCCCTGAAAGGGCATCATTCGTCAGCCCAGGGCAACGCCCTGGGATAACAGACGTTACGCATTGCAGGCTGAAAGTCTGCGACAAAGCGACGCACGCCACGACACGAAGTTCCATACGAGCCCAGTCCCCGGCGCCCGGGGACGCCGGACAGTGCAGGGCGAAACATCGCGCCGCGACGTGAGGTCTTCCGCCGACTTACCCTCTTTGCGTTCTATGCGTTCTCTGTGGCCAAATCTCCTCCGCGAGACCCGCCGTCTCGGCGCGATCTTTCACACGGGAAGAGGCGCCGCCAGCGCCCCCCCTGTCCCCAGCCTACCTCGGCGTTGAGCGTTGAGCGTTCGGCGTTTCGTTCCCCATCGTCCCCTGTCGACTCCTATCGTCCTCTGTCGACCCCGTCTCAGTTCGGCGTTGGGCGTTGGGCGTTGGGCGTTGGGCGTTGGGCGTTGGGCGTTGGGCGTTGGGCGTTGGGCGTTGGGCGTTCCCTCTCCCCTGTCCACCCTGTTCACCCAGTCCCCTGCGGCACCGCCGCCGCGCCGGATCGGCGCCGCGGCGCTACAGTATGGCGCTACAGTATTAATAGGATACGCCACGAGCCTCCACGGGGTCGCAGCCCGCCCCAGGATCACGGGCTGCGGCGGTCGTCGGCGGCGCGGTCCCGTGACAGGGCGCGCTGCCAGCCACCCGCCTGACCAAAACAGGACCACGCGCCATGTCACTCGCCACTGCCCCGGCGTCGGCCGCCCCGACGCCCGCCCCCGCCGTTCCCGCCGCCCCCGCGGGCACCATCCCGGCCGCGGCCGTGGTGATCGTCGCCACCTACGTCGCCGCCCAGATGATCGCCGACATCGCCAGCCTGAAAATCGGCGTCGTCGCCGGCCTCGCGGTCGACCTCGGGACCTTCATCTACCCGATCACCTTCACCCTCCGCGACCTCGTCCACACCTGGCTCGGCAAACGCAATGCCCAGGTCCTCGTGGTCACCGCCGGCGTGATCAACCTGGCCATGGCCGGGTACCTGATGGGGTCCGCCGCCGTGCCGGGCGATCCATCCTGGGGCCTCGACCGCGAATTCGCTGCCATCCTGGCCCCGGTGTGGCGTATCGTCGTCGCCTCGATCGTCGCCGAGGTCGCCAGCGAGCTCCTGGACACCGAGGTCTACCACGCCTTCGTCACCCGCGTCGGCGCCCGGCACGCCTGGGCCCGCGTCCTGGTCAGCAACAGCGTCAGCGTCCCGGTCGATAACCTCATCTTCGCCGTCGGCGCTTTCGCCTGGGCCCTGCCCTGGGGCGTGGTCTGGCAGATCTTCATGGTCAACCTCGCCGTGAAGTACGGCATGACCCTCCTCAGCCTGCCCCTGATCTACCTTCCCGGCCCGCGCACGCGCTGACCGACGGATCTTCCGCCGCCGGCAGCCTCCTGCCGGCGGCGGAAAATCCGATCTACGGGAGACTTGCGGTTCCGCCGCCGATCTCCCGTAGGTGTCACCAGTGGCCTTCCAGACAGGGCGTGTCCGACCCTCTCGGCGGGCTGGGTACCCGTGGTCCTGACCTTCTCGATCCTCTCCCCCTTGGCGCTCTTGGCGGCTTGGCGAGAGATGATCCGGGGCCTCCCCATGAGCCCGGCCGGGCGGCCGGGCCGACGCCGAGGCGGGACGCCTCGTGGATGAATGCGGGGAGGGGGAGATTTCTCGCCAAGCCGCCAAGAGCGCCAAGAAGAGGGGAGGGGAGTGGGGTGGTCCGGACCACGGGCGCCAGCGGCGCCCGCCGGGGGCGAGTGGCCAGCGAAGCGGATGCGTCCACGCGCCGCGGCGGGGCCTGTCGGGGCGCCCATGCCTGTCCGTGGTCCGTGTCTGTCCATGCCGGCCCGGGGCGGGCGCGCCGGGCCGGCCGCCGCGCCTCAGGCCTTGGCGCGCGGCGCGCGCCGAGCGCCGCCGCGCCGGCGGACCGGCTCGAGGAAGTACTCGGTGCCCTCGTCGACATCGAAGGCCACGCGCCCCGGCAGGTGCTCCACCGGCACCCGCTCATCCTCATTGCCGGTGACCCTGAAACTCTCGCCATCGGCGACGCGGATGACACAGCGTCCCGGCGCGGTCGCCAGGATGAACGCTTGGGTGAGGCGTCCGCCTCGCCATGTCATCGAGATGCGCATGGCGCCGTGAGCCCAGAGTTCTTCGACGTCGCCGTCGGGCCAGGCCGCCGGCAGGGCCGGCAGGAGCCGCAGCTCGCCGCGCTCGCACTGCAACAGCATCGCCAGCACGGCGGCCGTGCCGCCGAAGTTGCCGTCGATCTGGAAGATCCGCGGCGGGTGGAGGTCCAGGAGCGAGTCGGTCGCGAAGTCGGTGATGAGATGCATGAGGTGGTCCCATGCCTTCGCGCCATCGCCGAGGCGGGCGTACATACAGGCGACCCAGGCGCGGCTCCAGCCGGTGTGACCGCCGCCGGCCGCGAGGCGGCGCTCCAGGGCGACGCGGGCCGCCTCCCAGAGCTCCGGAGTGCGCTCGGGGTCGAAGAGGTCGCCGGGGAAGAGCCCGAAGAGGTGCGAGAAGTGGCGGTGCTGGGGCTCGACCTCCTCGTATTCCTGGTTCCACTCCAGGAGCTGCCCGGCCGAGCCGATGCGCTGCGGCGGCAGACGGTCGATCAGGGCCTGCCAGCGACTCGCCGCCTCGGCGTCGCGCTCCAGCTCGCGGGCGCTCTCCACCGCCCAGCTCAAGGCCGACTGCGCCAACTGCACATCCATCGCCGAGGAGACACAGAGCGTCACCGGGTACGGCCCGCCCCCGGCAATCCGGTTCTCGGGCGATTGCGAGGGCACAATCTGGAGCTGCCCGGCGGCGTCCTCGATGAGGTACGACTCGTAGAATGCGGCGATCTCCTTGAAGACCGGGTAGGCGCAGTGCTCCAGGTAGACGAGGTCGTGGGTGTACTGCCAGTGCCACCAGAGGTGCTGCGCCAGCCAGGGCGCGGCGCCGATCCAGGTCGCCCAGCCGAAGCTCTCCGGGGTGCAGCGCCCCCACGGGTCGGTCTGCAGAGGGAAGACGATGCCATCACAGCCGTAGAGGTCGCGCGCCGCGATGCGTCCATGCGGCACCTGGCGCTCGATGTGGCCGATGAGAGTCTCCACGGCGTGGTTCATGCCGAGCATCTCAGCCGGCCACAGGTTCATCTGCAGGTTGATGTTCTGATGCAGGTCGCTCTGCCACGGCGGCTCGAGGTCCTCATTCCACTTGCCCTGGAGATTCGGCGGCAGGTCGCCCTTCAGGGTGCAGGCCTGCAGCAGGTAGCGCCCGTACTCGAAGTAGAGCGCCGGCAGAGTCGGGTCCGGCTCGCCGGCGCGGGCGCGGCGCAG
>JAAYZO010000239.1 GCA_012514865.1 Lentisphaerota bacterium
GCGACCGGACCTGACCACCACCCGCGGCACCGGCGAGCTCCTGGCGGCGGCCCTGCGCCACGGCGCCGCTCGACTGCTCCTGACCCTCGGCGGCAGCGCCACCCACGACGGCGGCACCGGCGCCGCCGCGGCCCTCGGCTGGCGCTTCCTGGACGCCGGCGGCCGCGACCTCCCGCCGGGCGGCGCGGCCCTGTGCCGGCTGGCACGCATCGTGCCCCCGCCCAAGGGTCGCCCGGCGGTGCCGGTCGAGGCCCTCTGCGATGTCGATAACCCCCTGACCGGCCCCCGCGGCGCCGCCGCGGTCTACGCCCCCCAGAAGGGCGCCTCGCCGGAGATGGTGCGCGTGCTCGAGGAGGCCCTGCAGCGCCTGGCCGAACGCTGGCGCGCCGATCTGGGCCTCGACCTCGAGGCCATGCCCGGCGCCGGCGCCGCCGGCGGCTTCGGCGCCGGAGCGGTCGCCTTCCTGGGCGCCCGCCTTACCCCGGGCGTCGAGGCCGTGGCGGCGGTGAACGGGCTGCCGGTGCGGCTGCGCCAGGTCGACTGGGTCCTCACCGGCGAGGGACGCTTCGACGAGCAGTCCCTGCAGGGCAAGGTCGTCTCAGGAGTGCTCCGCCATGCCGCCGCAGCCGGCACGCGTGTCGCGGTGGTGGCGGGTTCGGTGGCCCTCCCGCCCGAGCGCTGGCGCGCCGCCGGCGTCGCCGCGGTGGAGGCCTGCGCCCCCGCGGGGATCACCCTCGCCGAGGCCATGCGGCGGGCACCCGAGCTGCTGCAGGCGGCCGTGGCGCGCCTGGCCGAGCGCAGCGCCCGGCAGGCCGGCTGACGCTCAGCCCAGGCGCTTCTGGCGCTTGTTCAGGTCCGAGTCCTGCCCCGTCGCCAGCGAGAAGAAGGTGCACTTCCGCGGCTTGTCGCAGCAGCAGGCATAGATATGCCCGAGGTTGACGTAGCGGTAGGGCTGGACATAGCCGTCACGCTGCGCGACCTGCTTGCCGAAGTTCTTGATGGCGCCGCAATCGCAGGCGATGCCCTCGTACTCGGGCTCGAGGTTGCCGTCCAGGCCGGTGCGCGTCGACATGATCTTCTTGATTTCGATGTGCGGCGCGAACTTACAGACGACGTGCTCCAGACAGGCCTGCACGACGTGCGCCTGGTCCAGGTTCTGAGCCCACTCGGGGACCGCCGTGAAGGTGCTGGGGTAGACCTGCGTGGCGAGCTTCTTCTTCGCCTTCTGTGTCTCGCTGGGGGCACGGCCGGCACTCGCACTGGTGGTCTTGTAACGCCCGAAGATCCGCTCGAAAAACCCCATGTCTCTCCGTGCCTTTCCTTGTGTTTGGCAACCCGCGCTCATGCCGCGTGTCGCCTTGGGCGGGCCAGCCACGCCGGTGTGCCGGCGGGGGGCTCCGAAAACCCGGAGCCGACCGCGCCCGGAGGGGTAGTTTAGCACGGCGCGGGACGGGCGCAAAACCGCGAGGGCTCCCGCGACGAAAAAACCGCTCGTCTCAGCCGCCATCGGCCAATATCCACAGCCCCCGGGCGTTGCCCCGCCGCCACCGCCGCCGGAAGCGGGCCCCGAGCCAGGGGCGTCGAGATCCGACCGATCCGACCGACTGGGACGAGGCCCCCTCGCCCGGCGTCCCCGCGAGGCCCGACGCCGGAGCCGGCGAGGCCCGTCCGTGTCCGTCCGTGCAGGTCCATGCCCGTCCGTGTCCCGAGCCCAGGGGCCGCGTCCCCGCGGCCCTCGGCCCCGCCCCGACGCGGCGCCGTCAGTGCGCCTCGATGTAGCGGATCGCCTCGGCCTCCTCATGGGATCCGGGACAGCCCGGACAGAGCAGGCCGCTGTCAGCAAGACGGACCTCGGCATTGTGGACGTGGCGCTCGTGGCCCTGCCCGTCGTAGACGTAGGTCCCGTTCCAACTGTGGTCCACTAGGAACACGCCGTCCTCACGCCAGTCGAGGTGGGCATGGCGGCGCGACACCGTCGAGATCTCGATGACGATGTCATTGCCGTCATCGCGTCCGATGGTCACCGTCGGCGTACGCCGGTCGGCGATCAGGATGCTCCGGCCGCGCACCAGGCAGAGCCGCCTTTCGCCCGCCGGCGCCGTGGCCGTACGCGCCTCGGCCGCCACCTCAGGCCCGGGGTGCTTGCGGTGCAGCGCCGTCAGCGGCACCGGCCGGCCGGTACCCGCCGCGGCACTCTCCAGCGTCCGCGTCGCGGTCCGCGCCGCCTGGCTGAAGGCCGCCTGGGCGTCGTTGACGCTGACCGCGTCCGACTCGGCAATGGCCTCGTACAGCGCCCCGCTCGACGCCAGCCATTCCGGCGGCGCCGCCAGCGGCCGCAGAGCCCGCCGGGATGCCTCCGGAAGGAGGGTGTGGACGGCCGACGAGACCAGAACCTGGCCAGGCTGGCACAGCGTCACCAGACGGGCACTCGTCGAGACCGCCTCGCCATAGAAACCCCGGCCCTGCACCATGACCTCGCCGGCGTGCAGACCGATGCGCAGACGCGGCTGCGTGCCCGCCACCCGGCTGATGTTCATCACCGTGCGCATCTCGCAGGCCGCCCGCAAGGCCGCGTCCGCCTGGTCGAACCGGCAGAGCATCGTGCTGCCGACGGCGCGGACCTCCTCGCCACCATGCTGACGACGAATCCGCCCCAGGCGGCCCGTGACCTCGCCGAGGAACTGCGCCGCCTCATCGTTGCCCTGGTGGTCGCGGACCTCCAAAGCCGTGGGAATGTCGAGAAAAAGCAGGGCGTAAAAGCGGTTTTCTTCGGGCATGGAACGAACACCTCGACTGACTGCTGAGCCCCTGGTTGCCGCACCGCTGAGAGGCCCCTCAGCCCTCGGTCCCGGCGAAGATGGTCCCGGAGTCCTTCAGAACGAAATTGCGGTCGGCCGACTCCTCGCCGGTCGGGCCGCGGTCGCGGATGGACTCGAAGATGCCGCGCACGGCCGCGGCCGCGGTCGGGGTGTAGAGCTTGACCAGACCGACACGGTGCTCGCCCGAGAACATCACCACGAGCAGGACCTCGTCGGTGGCGGCAGCGATCAGGATGCTGCGCTTCATGCCCTGGTGCAGGACGGTGCTGAACTCGTCCTCGCCAAGAAGGCGCGCCAGTTCGCGGGTGGCGGCGAAGACGCCGGCACCCAGGGCCGAGATCAGGAGGGGGTCCTGGCGGTTGACATTCTCGTGGGCCAGGACATGCCCGGCGCCGTCGCAGATCAGGCAGCTATCCGCCTCGGACTGGTCCAGGAGCTCGATCAGGACCTTGCGCAGGCGATTGACATCACGGCGGCTCAACTCGTACGTCATCGGCGTCCTCAACCTCTTCGGTGAAAAGCGGCACCGTCAGCGCTTCGGGTGGAGGCGGCAGGCGCGCGGGCGCCGCCGCCGCACAGGGCCGTCAGGCCAGCGTCAGCTCACGCGCCCGGCCGGAGCCGGAGCTGGCATCCTTGACAAAGCGGTGCAAGACCAGCCGGGCCACCATGTTGAGGGTCTCGAAAACGCCCTCTCCAGTGGTCGCCACCGAGGTGAAACTCGGGCGGCGCTTGCCACGGTTGTTGAGCAGGAACTCCATGTAGTGCACCGGCGCAATCGCGGGAAGGTCGCGCTTGTTGTACTGCAGAACGTAGGGAATGTCGTCGAGTTGCTTGTTCTGCAGCGCCAGGTTCTGCTGCAGATTCCGGAAGCTCTCGACGTTGGCAGCCATCTCGGACCACTGGCTGTCGGCCACGAAGACCACGCCGTCCACACCGCGCAGGACAATGGCACGGGTGGTGTTGTACATCACCTGGCCCGGCACGGTGTACATCTGGAACCGCGTCGTGAAGCCCTGCACGACATCCGCCACCAAGGGCATGAAGTCGAAGAACAGAGTGCGGTCCTTGACCGTGTCCAGCGACGTCAGATCGCCCTTGTGGTCCGGCCTGATCAGGCGATGCACGACCTCCAGATTCGTGGTCTTGCCGCAACGTGCCGGACCATAGTAGACGATCTTGAGCTGGATCTCGCGCGTGTCCTGATTGACGAACGCCATGGGGCCCGTTCTCCGTGCAATGACGCTGGGGCCTGCAATCCGACCGGGGAATCGGCCCAGGCCGCGGCGGCGCCCGACTCCCAACCGCTCTCCCTCCTCTGAAGGCGCTGCGGCGAGCGGTGCAGCCCGTGCGCCTGGGCTGCCGAGGCAACACATCTCGCCTGCGGCCTGAGATGCACTTCTCTAAAGAATCAGCTAAAGTTCTTGTTTTTTCAAGTGGTCAGAGCGATGTAATGCTAGTTATAGTACGGCACGAGTAGGCTGGGGGGGCCTGTCCAGGCCGGGAGCGCTCACAAAAGCCGGCTCGGCATGGTCCGTCGGAGGCGGCAGCCGCGGCGTAGCACCGCCGCCCTGCAGGTGAAGGAAACAGCGGATGAGTCTGGCCAAGCGTTTCCTCGATGGTTTCCTCGGCAAGAAGGACAAGAACGCTGAGAAGCCGGAGGCCCCCGCCGATGCGTCGGCGGCCGCAGGCGACGGCGACGGCGTGCCCGCGCCGGAGACCGCCGCGGTTGAGACGACGGCGGCGGATGTGGCCGGCGCACCGCTGGCAACGCCCGCAGACGTCGCGGCGCACGCGCCGGCCGCGGAACCCGACGGCGCCGAGCCGGCCGGCCACCCCGCACCTGCCCCCACCGCCGAACCGGCCAGCGTACGGCTGCGCTTCGCCCCCCCGCGGCCCAGCACCACTCCGGCGGCAACCCCGCCCGCCCAGACCAGCCCCGTCGCCGCTCCGGCGGCAGCCCAGATGAAGGCGGCGGCAACGGCCGACGACACCTCGCGCCCGCCCACCATCCGCATCAGCGCCCCGCCGATGGCCGCTCCGGCAACCGCCGCCACGCCAGCAGCCACCGCCGCTCCGGCAACCGCCGCCACGCCAGCAGCCACCGCCGCTCCGGCAACCGCCGCCACGCCAGCAGCCACCGCCACGCCGGCAGCCGCGGCGCGGCCGCAACTGCGGCGGATCACGCTGCAGCCCCCATCCGACCAGGTCAAGTTGCCGTTGCGGGCCCTCCTGGTGAGCCTGCCGGCAGCCCTGCGCGGACCGGCCTGGAAGCGGGAGTGGCCGACCGGGA
>JAAYZO010000240.1 GCA_012514865.1 Lentisphaerota bacterium
CTACCGCCCGTGCCGGTTGCGGGTGAGTTCGACGTGATAGTCTGCGGCGGCGGTCCTGCGGGGATCGGCGCGGCGTTGGCTGCCGGGCGGCGCGGCGCGCGGACGCTGCTACTCGAGCGCCTGGGAGCGGTCGGTGGACAAGGTAGCCACTTGCCGGTTAACACGTGGTGCGACACTCCGGGGGGCAAGCTCTTCGACGAGTTGGAGAGCAGGCTGGCAGCGCTGGGCAAAGTCTGGCGGGAGTTCTCGCCGGACAGGCATGTCTACCCGCGGGGCCGCGCGGTTCTGGAACGCGAGACGCTCAAGCTCGTGGCAATCGAAATGCTCCTGGAAGCCGGAGTCGAGGTGCGCTTCGGGACAGCCTTCGTGCAGGCGCTGACAGAGGGCGAGCAGGTCACTGGTGTTGTTGTATCTGACAAGAACGGTCTCTATGCCCTGTCAGCGAAGGTTGTCATAGACTGCACCGCCGATGCGGATGTGGCCGCGAGCGCCGGAGCAGAGTGTCTGAAGGGCGACCCCTCTGACGGTCGCCTGATGCATGTGAACTACATGTTCGAGATACTGGGGGCTGACCGGCAGCGCTACGAGGCGGAGAAGCCTGGCACCCAAGACCTGCTGGCGATGATTGCGTCGGCGAAGGCGGCTGGCGAACTGTCGGTGCCGCCGGGGACCTTTCGCCCGCTGCCCGAGACCTTCCCGTACGTTGCCGCTGAGGACGTGCTCGCGCTCAACTCGTGGGAGATCGAAGGTGTTGATTGCTCTGACTGGGCGGCAGTCAATGAGCTTCTTTGTGAGTGCCAGGTCATTGCGCTGCAGGTCGTGCGCTTTGCGCGCAAGTACCTCCCGGGCTATGAGAACTGCTCCGTGGGGCGGGTGTGGGATGTGCTGGGGACACGGGAGTCACGGCGGCTGGTCGGCAAGGCAACGCTGACTGGAGACGACATTCTCTCAGCCCGCAAGTTTGACGACGGCATCGCGCAGGCCACGTTCTTTATTGACTTCCACGACTCGCCGCCGGGGCGCAGCATTCCGTACACGCAGGATTTCCGGGTCAGTCACGCCCCGCCGCTGGGCGACTGGTACGAGATCCGTTACGGCTGCCTCGTCCCCGAGCGTGTGACGGGGCTGCTGGTCGCAGGACGCTGCATCTCCGCCGAGCGCGAGGGATTGTCGTCAATGCGGGTGATGCCCTCGTGCATGTTCACCGGCGAAGCAGCAGGTACGGCCGCGGCGTTGGCGGTGCAGCGCGGTGTACTGCCGCACGAACTGGATGGGCGGGAACTGAAGCCGCTGGTGATGACGCCGGATAGGTTGATGTAAGAGCGGGTCGTGTCGGCGTCTTGCCATCCCGCGTAGTGCGGGCGTCTCGCCCGCTCGGAACGTGTTCGAGACACACCGTGGATGCGGGTGAGACGCCCGCACTACGCGAGGGGTATGGACGTGCACAAAGGCGTAAGACCTCAGACGTAAGACCATCAGGAACCAAGCATGAGTTTGCCTCAGCCGAATGCTTTCGCGCACGCGAGCGTGCGCTGCCCCTGCCGGGAGATCCCGCCGGTGGACCTCGCCGCTGTGGATGAGATCATCCACGAGCATGGCACGGCCCCGCAGGCGGTGGTGCCCATCCTGCAGGCGCTGCAGAAGCATTACAACTACCTTCCGCAGGAGGCGCTCCA
>JAAYZO010000241.1 GCA_012514865.1 Lentisphaerota bacterium
AGATGGCCGGCCAGGATGATCACCACGCCCCACACCAGACCGGCCTCGCCAAGCTGGCTGCCGGCCCAGATCTCGGCAACACTGATGGCAATACCGGCCCACATCAGCCCGACCGCCAGGCTGCTCATGTGACCCCGACCGTGACCGTGGTAGTCCATGTCGTCCGTGCCCTCGCCGCTGAACTGCCCTGCCGCCACCCCCGGCCCACCACCGCGGAAAGCCGTGCGACAACACGAGAAGCGGAACTATACCCCCGCGGCGCGCCCCGGCAACGGACCGCCGGCGGCGCTATGTTACGGCTTTTCACGGCACGATCCCAAGGACTTCACCATGGCCACCGATCGCATCGCGGTCATCGCCTGCGGCGTACTGGAGTGGAATATCGAGCGCCTGCGCGACCGCCTGGACTGCCACGACCTCATCGTGCGCATCCTGCCCGGGCAGCTCCACAACGACCCGCATCGCCTGCGCGAACTCCTGCAGGCCCAGATCGACGAACTCGACCACGAAGGCGGCCTGCGCGGCATCGCCATCGCCTACGGCGTCTGCGGCCGTGGCACCCTGCGCCTCCAGGCCCGGCGCGTGCCCCTGGTCCTGCCACGCGTCCAGGACTGCATCGGAGCCCTCCTCGGCTCACACCACCGCCATATGGAGCAGTTCGGACAGTTCCCCGGCACACGCTACCTCAGCCAGGGATGGTACGACAGCAATGTCGCCAAACGCACCAGCGAGCGCTACCACACCGCCCGCAATGACTCGCTGTTCGGGCCGTCGTATGACGACCTCGAGCAGCGCTACGGACCCGATAACGCCCGCTTCATCGCCGAGTTCCGCGACTCGTGGAAGCGCAACTACACGCGCTCGGCCTACATCGATTTCGAGGGCGAAGAGCCGTCGGCGCCGGCCCGGCAGGCCTCCGAGGCCCTCGCCGCCGAGCTGGGATGGGCCCACGCCTGCATTCCCGGCGACGAGAGCCTCCTGGCGGCCCTCATCACCGGCGACTGGGCCGACTACCGGCTCATCGTCGTGCCGCCGGGCCATACCACCGCGGCCGCACCCGGCGAGGCGGTCTTCGGCTTCACCCTCGGCATCGACAGCCATATCGAGGAAATCCTGGCGCGCTTCGCCTCGGCCCGACCGCCCGAAGCCCCGACCCGCCAGGGCCTCGGCCTCGGCATCGACACCGGCGGAACCTACACCGACGCCGTCATCTACGACTTCGGCAAGGGCACCGTCCTCGCCCAGGCCAAGGCGCCGACCATCCACGACGACCTCGTCGTCGGCATCCGCGCCGCCCTCGCCGACCTGCCCGCCGAGGCCGTCCGAAAGGTCGACCGCGTCGGCCTCAGCACCACCCTGGCCACCAATGCCGCCGTCGAGGGCAAAGGCCGACCCGTCGCCCTCTTCGTCATGAGCGCCTTCGCGGTCGACACCGACCGCCTGCCCTTCCGCTTCGTGCGCCACCTGCGCGGCGCCATGACCATCGAGGGCAGCGAGACCGAACCGGTCGACCCCGAGGAGGTCCGCCGCTACGCCATCGAGGCCCGCGACGCCGGCTGCGAAGCCATCGCGGTGAGCGGCTTCGGCAGCGTCATCAACCCGGCCCACGAGGTCCTCGTGGCACGCCTGGCCTTCGAGGCCTCCGGCCTGCATGCGGTCTGCGGCCATGAGCTGACCAGCGAGCTGAACTTCCTGGAACGCGCCAGCACCGCCGGCATGAATGCCCGCCTGGTGCCGCTCATCGAGGCCCTCCTCGACGCCGTCACCGCCGCCCTCGCCGAGTACGGCCTCGACGGCGTCCGCGTCATGGTCGCCAAGGGCGACGGCAGCCAGCTCCTCGCCGAGGTCGCCCGACAGCTCCCCGTCGAGACCGTCCTCAGCGGCCCCGCCGCCAGCGTCGTCGGCGCCGCCCGCGTCTTCGGCGTCCGCGATGCCGTGGTCGCCGATATGGGCGGCACCACCCTGGACGTCGCCGTCCTGCGCCGCGGCCTGCCCGAACTCAGCGAGCGCGGCGCCCGCATCGGCGACTTCCAGACCAGCGTCCGCGCCATGGCCGTGCAGACCATCGGCCTCGGCGGCGACAGCGAGATCGACCTCTCCGGCTGGCCGGCCGTACGCCTCGGCCCGCGCCGCGTCATACCCATCTGCCGCCTCGCCGAAACCGAGCCGCGCTGCGCCCAGCGCCTCCCCGACCTCCTGCGCGACGTCCTCTCACGAACCCGCCACGCCACCGACGTCGTCGCCCTCACCGGCCACACCGACCCGGCCACCGATCGCATCCTGGCCCAGCTCACCGATGGGCCCCTCCTGCTCTCGACCCTCGCCCAGCGCCTCAACCGCCCCGCCGCCGACTACCTGCCCTGGCAGGCCCTCGAGGACCACGGCCGGCTGCGGCGCTATGGCCTTACCCTCACCGATGTCCTCCACGTCCAGAGCCACTTCAGTGCCTTCGATGGCGCCCTCTCCCAAGCCGTCCTCGACCACTGGGCCATGCTCCTGGAGGCCAGCCGCGAGGAGATCCTCGAGGCCATCCTCCACGAGTTCCGCCGCCTCGTCATCGATACGGTCCTCTCCGTCGGACTGCCCCCGCGCAGCCCATGGTCCAACGGCGGCGACCTCCGCCACTGGCTGACCAGCCGCATGGCCGACCACGAGCCCGAGGGCGAGGCCCTCCTGGAGTGCCGCATGAGAGTGCCCCTGGTCGGCGTCGGCGCCCCCGTCGGAGCCCTCTTCCCGTCCCTGTCACGACACCTCGGCACCGACGTCATCCTCGGCGATCTCTCGCCGGTAGCCAATGCCGTCGGCGCCATCGCCGGCGATGTCATGCTGCGCGAAATCGCCACGGTCCGCATCCGCGACGACGGGGTCTTCGTCTGCAGCTGGCGCGGCGGCGCCGACCGCGTCGCCGACCTCGGCACCGCCCTCGACCGCTGCACCAACGCCCTCGGCGAGATCCTCCGCCGTGAAGCCGCCGCCAACCGCATCGCCTTCACCGAACCGGCCTTCACCCTCGTCCGACAGGAAGCCCGAACCCGCGACGGCGCCCTCTTCCTCGGCGTCACCCTGCGCGCCGAACTGCGCGGCTGAAGGACCATCCGGCAAGTGCGTACTCCCTGGCGCCGTACCGGGTGGTTTCGAGAACGGGGCGAGGGGCATCGACGGAGACTGCCCTCCCCGACCCCAACGGGGCAGCGTCCAAAAGCCCAGGGTTGCGGTACTCCCGCTACCCTGGGATGCCCCATGGCCATGGCCCCAACCCCAACGAGGGTTGCGCCGGTTGGATCGCCAGCCGGCACGTCGGCACCATGACGCAACCCCCGACCCCCGACCCGCGGGGAAGGAAACGCCGAACGCTCAACGCCCAACGTCAAACGCCCAACACCGGACCCGGGAACCCCCGACCCTCGACCCTCGGGGAAGGAAACGCCGAACGCTCAACGCCCAACGTCAAACGCCCAACACCGGTCCCGGGAACCCCCGACCCCCGACCCTCGACCCTCGACCCCGCGGGCTTCACCGGCGCCGTCCCGCTCGGAGAGACTGCGCGACTCGCCGGAAGGCCCAATACCGCCAGGAGAGATCCCGATCCGGTTCCGCGGTGTGGCAGAGAAGCCCTTCCCCGCTGAACACCACCGCCTTTGCATAGGGGCTGAACCCTCGCCTGCCGGAATTCTCCTCACTGGTCCAGTTGTACTCCCACCACTCCAGCGGCTCGACCTGGTCCATGACGCCGACGGAACCACGGCCAGTCTCGGCAGACGCCTGAACGAGAGGCAGGGCGGCTCGCCTCGCCGGCTCCCCCAGAACCGCCAACACCTGCTCCTTCGTCATCGTGGTGGGGTCAGTGGGGTCAGTCCTTATAATTGCATTTAGCGGCTCTCAGCCGGGCCTCGATGGCAGACACCCGGGCCTTCAGGTCCTCGGACGCTGCGATGCGGCCGGCCATCAGGCTGCGGGCCCGGCTCAGCGCTCCGACGGTGATCGGCCCCAGGTCCTGCCCCAGTTCGGAGAGCGTGTACCGGCCCCGGCAGCAGGTCGCGGCCAGGTAGAGCAGGACCTGACGCGACTCGTCCCCCCGGCGGTGCCGCTTCAGAAGGGCCTGCTCGCCGCACCCATACGCCTCGGCGACCGCGGCCTTGACCTCGTCCAGGGGACACCAGGCCTGCAGGGCGCGCCGCTGCCGGCTCTCGCTGCGGGTGTTGACGTTGTCAGCCAGGTCGGCCAGGCCGCGGCGGATGCGGTCCACGAAGCTGTCACTGCCGATGATCGCCTGGGCCGCGGCGGCTTCCCACGGGTCCCACATGCCTTCGGTCAGGCCCTGCTCAACGTACGTCGCGTAGGCAGCCTGACGCTCCTTCAGCGACTTGCCCCAAGGCCGCAGGACGGCGACGCGATCCAGCCACTCCGGACAGCGCCGGAGGCCGACGACCGCGCCATAGCTGCTCCAGGGATACTGCCGGAGCTCACGCTGCAGCACCTCGATCGGCGCCCCTTCCATCGACCGGATGCGCACGGGGTTCAGATGGATGTAGCGCGAGACCTCTGAGGCGTAGGCGCGGTCATCCTCTACCAGAAACGCCTTGTACCGGCCCTGGAACACATGCCCGGCCGTCTGGTGACGACGGTTGAAGGTGACCGTGAAGGCTGTCAGGAGGGACTGCATGAAGCGGCCCAGATTGGCCTCTTCGGTCTGAACGTATCCATGGAAGTGGTTGGTCATCAGACAGTACGCACGAATCCGCACGCGGAAGATCTCGGCGTACTTCACCAGGTACTCGAGCAGCAGTTCCCGGTCGCGGTCCTCACTCAATACCGGGAAGCGGAAGTTGCCTCGGCAGATGACGTGGTAGCAGGCGCTCGGGAACTCGACTCGTAAAGGACGGGCCATGGCACAGCACTCCGTATGACCTCGCGCGGGATGCGCACAGCAGAACCCTAAGACCGATCGCGCCTAAATGCAATTATAAGGACTGACCCCAATGGTCGATGGCGATGATCGGGGACCTTGGGTTCCACCGGCTCTGTCGTGCGAATGCCGTTGGCGTCTGGCCGGTTCGGTGGCGGAATTGGCGGCAGAAGTGCTGCTGAGAGCCGAACCCGGTCCGCGCCGCGACCTCCTTGACCCGGACGCCCCGGGCCAAGAGCAGCCTGGCCTCCCGGATCCGCACGCGCAGGAGGTACTCGAAGGGGGATAGGCCGACGTGGCGGGAGAAGAGGGCGGACAGGTGGCTGGGGCAAAGCCCGCCGGCGGCCGCAAGGTCGGCAACGGAGAGCGGCTCGGCAAAGGACCTCTCGATGAGCGTCTTGACCCGCAGGACTCCGGGGTGCCCGCCGGGATACGCCTGTCGTGGCGAGCGCTGCAGTTCGTCAAAGACGACGTCGAGCACTTGCAGTGCCAGGCCTTTGACGGTGAGTGACGGCTGTGGCGGGCGCGTGACGTAGGCCTCGAAAAGCTCAATGAACAGCCGCGACAGCTCCGGCCGGTGCGGTAGCGACAAGTGCAAAGGCCACACGTCCGCGAGGGCTCGGTTCAGCCCGTTATCGTGCCGCCCGAAGGGCAGCAGGTGAGCATAGTACAACTGGAAGGGAGCGGCATCGTCGGTGCGTTCGCGCTGGTAGCGGTTGCCGGGCTTCAGGCAGAGCAGATCGCCCGCGCCAAAGGCGTGCCAGACGCCATCGGTCTGCACGGCGCCACGGCCGGCCGCAATGTACCACAGGTCAAAGTCCGGCATGGCGTAGTCACTGGCCTGGCTTATCCAGCCGGGTTCCGAGCGTTGGAAGCCCACGATGCTGACCTCAGGGGTGACGGCCGCCCGGAAGGCGTCGGTCCAGAGCCCCGGACTGTGCGTCGTCGCCATCCTCGTGTGCTCCACAACTCCAGGGCTGCGGGATTCCGGCCGCCGGCACCGATGCCAAACCATTCGAATCAGAGGATAGTGCAAAGAATCATAGGATTCAACCCTAGCCTGGATAATTCACGCGCGTCGTGCTTGAAGCCGTTACTTACTGCCAGAAAACCTTGCAAAGCAACGGCTTGTACATTGAAAAGGGACGTCTGAACGGTATGTTGGGTGTTAGCCGACAACC
>JAAYZO010000242.1 GCA_012514865.1 Lentisphaerota bacterium
ACGCGCGTCGCGGTGCGCCGCTTGCTCAAGGTTAGCCCTGAGCAAGAGGCCGCAAGTGCCTCGCGTCGAAGCCCGAAGGGTGACCTGTTCAAGAGCCGCCGTGCGGCGCGTGAATAGGTCAGGCTAACGGCAGATGCCGCACCGGACCGCCAGGTGACGCCCCGTGCGGCCGTCACTGCCGCAATAAAGCGGAAGGACAGCCCGAAAGCAACGGCATGGCCACCGAAAAGCGCAACGTCGCCGTCGGCCTCTCTGGCGGCACCGACAGCACCATGGCCGCGTACCTCCTGCGCGAGCGCGGCCTGCGCGTCGTCGGCATCACCCTGCGGCTCTGGCACGAGCCCTCGACGCGATCCTCCGAGGCGCACCTGGAGCGCGCGGCCGAGGTGGCACGGCGGCTCGGCATCCCGCACCACATCATCGACGCCCGCGATGTCTTCCGATCGACCATCGTCGAGCCGTTCATCGCGGCCTACCGCGCCGGCCTGACCCCGTCGCCCTGCGTGCGCTGCAACGCCCGTATCAAGTTCGGCCTCATGCTCGAGGCGGCGCGCGCCCTCGGCTGCGAGGCCCTGGCCACCGGGCACTACGCCCGCCTCGACGAGCCGGAACCCGGACGCTGCCGACTGCGCCGCGGCGTCGATCCGGACAAGGACCAGAGCTACTTCCTCGCCCACCTCTCACAGGACCAGCTCGCCCACGCGGTCCTGCCTCTCGGCGACCTCACCAAACGGGTCGTCGCCGCCGAGGGGCGACGCCTCGGCCTCATACCCCACCGCCTCGAGGAGAGCCAGGACCTCTGCTTCATCCCCGATGGCGATTACGTCGCCTTCCTCCGCCGGCAGTGCCCCGAGGGGCTCCCCGAAGACGGCGACATCGTCGACCGCGACGGACACCGCCTCGGCCGCCACCACGGCGCCCACGCCTTCACCATCGGCCAGCGCCGCGGCCTCGGCCTCAGCGGCGGCCCGTGGTACGTCCTGGGCACCGACCTGGCCAGCCAGCGCGTCACGGTCGGGAGCCGCGAGGAGGCCATGGCCCGCGAGGCCCGGCTCGCGGAGATGAACTGGCTCCAGCGGCCCGCCGCGCCGTGCTTCCAGGCCGAGGCGCAGGTGCGCTACGCCATGGCGCCGGCCGCGGTCGGCGTCGAGGTCCTCGACGGCAATGGCGCCCGCCTGCGCTTCGAGCGGCCGATCCTGGCGGTGGCGCCGGGGCAGTTCGCCGTGGTCTACCGCGGCGATGAGGTCCTGGGCGGCGGCTGGATCCGCCCGGCCGATGAGACGCCCGCCAGCGCCGGAGCCATGCCATGAGCACCGATCGCGCCGCCACCGACCGACGCTGGATGCGCCGGGCCCTCACCCTGGCCCGCCGCGCCTGGGGCCGCACCAGCCCGAACCCCATGGTCGGCGCCGTGGTCGTCCGCGACGACGGCCTCGTCGGCGAGGGCTTCCACCACGCCGCCGGGACCCCGCACGCCGAGGTGCATGCCCTCGCCGCCGCCGGGGCGCAGGCGGCCGGAAGCACCCTCTACGTCACCCTGGAGCCCTGCTCGACCCACGGCCGCACCCCGCCCTGCACCGAGGCCATCCGCCGGGCCGGCGTCCGCCGCGTCGTGGTCGGCTGCATCGACGCCAACCCGCAGCACGCCGGGCGCGGCTGCGCCGACCTCGCTGCCGCCGGCATCGAGGTCACCTGCGGCATCCTCGAGGAGGCCTGCCACGACCTCAACGAGAGCTTCTTCTGGTGGATCCGCGAGCGCCGCCCCTTCGTCCTGCTGAAGATGGCCATGACCCTCGACGGCCGCATCGCCTCCGCCGGCGGTGAGTCGCAGTGGATCACCGGCGCGGCGGCGCGCCGGCGGGTGCAGCGGCTGCGGCAGGGCTCCGACGCCATCATGGTCGGCGGCGCCACGGCCCGCGCCGACCACCCGTCGCTGACCGTCCGCCAGCCGCGATGCTGGCCGCGTCAGCCGCGGCGCTGCGTCTGGACCTCGCGGCCCCCGCCCGACGGCCTCGCCCCCGACGCCGACGACGCCGCGCCGACGATCCTCGCCAAGCCGGTGACGCCGGCCGAGTGGCTCGACTTCCTCGGCCGCCTCGGCCGGGAGGACATCACCGCCCTCCTCCTCGAGGGCGGCGGCGAACTCGCGGCGGCGGCCCTGCGCGCCGGCGTCGTCAACAAGGTGGCGTTTTTCGTGGCACCGAAGATATTGGGTGGACGCGGCAGCCGCCCGGTGGTGGGCGGTCCCGATCCGGACTGCCTGGCCGAGGCCATGGCCCTGGAACGCCTGCACGCCGAACGCGTCGGAGACGACCTGCTGATCACGGGGTACTGCACGCATGTTCACCGGACTGATTGAGGATGTCGGCACGCTGCTCGAACGCCGCCCGGTCGGCGGCGCCGCCAAGCTGGCCGTGCGCACCGGCCTGCCAGCCGCCGAGATCCGCCGCGGCGACAGCATCGCAGTCAATGGCGTCTGCCTCACCGTCGAGGCCATCGACAGCGCCGGCCGACTCGCCTTCCACTGCCTCAACGAGACCCTCGCACGCACCAACCTCGCCGACGCGCCCCCCGGAAGCCTCCTGAATCTGGAGAGAGCCCTGCGGCTCGGCGACCGCCTCGGCGGACACCTCGTGGCCGGCCATGTCGATGGCACCGCCGCCGTCCGGCGCATCGAACGGCACGCCGATGACATCGAGGTCACCGTCGACAGCCCGGATGACCTCGGCGACCTCCTCGTCCCCAAAGGCAGCATCGCCCTCAACGGCATCTCGCTGACCATCGCCGCCCTGCACCCGGATGCCTTCAGCGTCCGCATCATACCGCACTCGTGGGAACACACCAACCTGCGCGCCCTGCGCCCGGGCGACCGGGTCAACCTCGAGGGCGACATGGTGGGCAAGTTCGTCCTGCGCCGTGAGGAGCGCCGCGCCGGCCGCGCCGGCGGCGTCACCTGGGACCAGCTCGGCCGCGCCGGCTTCGCCTGAAAGGCCGGTCGCCGCAACGCCGGGCGGCCGGGTGAGCGCTGACGCCATCCTCGATCAGCCCTGGCCGCGACGCAGGGCTGTTTGAAGATCGTGGCGGCGCTCACTCGGTCACCCTGGAGGGGTGCCAGATCGTAGCCGGGGGTCGCGCGCAGCCCGACCCCCGGAAACGCCGATTGCACGCCATGCACCCTGGGGGGGGTGCCAGAACCAGACTTTCAAACAGCCCTGGCCGCGGCGACCGGCCTCTTGAAAGCCCTGCGGCCGAATGGTAGGTTGACACTACATGCAGGCGCGCAGGGTAGCTGCGCGGAAACCCGGCACTCATTCCCGGAGGGGCCGCCCAGGCCCGGAAGAAGCAAGGAGGCTGAAGCCGATGAAGATCATGACGCGTGTGCGTGCGGTCCTGGCGGGCGCGGCCTGTCTCGGCGTCTGGGGGGCGGCCGCGGTCGAAGACAACGCCGTGTACGGCATGAGCGAGAAGTTCACCCACGGGCTGGTCAACCTGGCCACCGGGTGGATGGAACTCCCGATGCAGATCAAGAAGGGCTACGACCGTGGCGTCCCCGCCGTCAAGGCCCCCGCCGGCAGCCACTCCCTCGGCACCCTCCAGGGGCTCTTCCGAGGCGTCTCGCAGACCCTCGGCCGGACCGGCTGGGGCGCCTGGGAGATGGTCACCTTCTGGGCTCCGAACCACACCAGCAATGCCGACCTGATGTTGCTCAACGACAGCGTCTACGCCTGGGAAAAGGGCACCATGAAGCCCTTCAACTGCCCGTGCACCTCGGATGGCTTCAAGCGCCTCGGCAAGCGCCTCGAGCGCGGCGTGGACGACCTCTTCGGCGGTGTCATGGAGGTCCCCGGGCAGATCCGCAAGGCCGATGCCGTCGGCTGCCCCCTGCCCGGCATCCCCAAGGGCCTCTATTACATGCTTGGCCGCGTGGTCAACGGCGCCGGCGACATCGTGCTGCTGCCCCTGCCCGGCCCCGTCGACAACCTGATGGTGCCCTTCGAGGAAGTGAAGCCCTGGGACGCCTGGGACGGCCGTTACTACAACAACGTCCCCTGAAGGCGCCGCCGCTCGGCTCGCGGCGCCGACTCGTCCGGGGGCACTTCCGGGGTAGGTCGCGCGAGCCGAGCGCGACCCCCGGCGCCGTCCGCGGCGCCGTCCGTGGACCCCCCGGGCGCCGTCCGCGGCACCCGGGAAGGAAAGCCGAGCCGACGCTCGGCGCTCCCAGGCCGGCGGCCGGGCGACAGCCGCCGCCGCAGCCGCGACCCCCGGCGCCGTCCGCGGCGCCGTCCGTGGCCCCCCCGGGCGCCGTCCGCGGCACCCGGAAAGGAAAGCCGAGCCGACGCTCGGCGCTCCCAGGCCGGCGGCCGGGGGCACCCGGCGGCGGCGGAATCCCTCAGGCGATCGCCTGCAGGGCGTACTCCCGCGAGCCATGCCCCAGTTCGGCGAGGTACTCGACGACCACGTAGGGGTCCTTGCCGTGGACGCGCTCGAAGAGGTGGCCCTGGGCGCCGAGCGTGAGTCCCTTGGGGAGGGCTCCGGGGATGAGGTTCCCGGCCTGGATCAGGTCCAGCGAGGCCTGCTCGATGGCGACGATATCGCGACCGGCCAGGATGCCGATGTCCGGCACCAGCGCCGGCGTGGTCATACCCCAGCAGTCGCAGAAGATGGTGATGTCGGTAAGGACGTTAATGAAGAGGACGTTCTGCGGATCGAAGGTCTTGAGGACGGCCGAGGTGGTCAGGGCCATGCCGCGCTGGAAGTCGCGGTAACCGCCGCCGACGATGCTGATGGCCTTAGCCGGGCAGATGAGGATGCAGTGCTGGCAGAACTTGCAGTGGTGGTAGAAGACGTCGAAGGTGCCCTGGTCGTTGAAGCGGATGGCGTGATTCGGGCAGTTCTCCATGCAGATGTGGCACTGCGTGCAGGCCTCGCGGTCCCACTCCAGGCCGCCCTCGAGGGCGTGCAGTTTGCGGCGGGTGCTGGTCACCACGGCGCCCATGCTGAGGTTCTTCGAAGCGCCGCCGAAGCCGCAGGCGCCGTGCGCCTTGACATGCGCGAGGTCGATCAGGGCGTCGGCGTCGACGATCTCCCCGGCGAGTTCGACCTCGGCGAGGTCGCGGAAGGCCGGCTCGATGGGGGTACGGTAGAAGTACTTATCGGCAGTGCCGGCCACCGGCACGACAGCACAGCCGAGGGTCTCGGCGGTGTAGCCGCGCTGCGCGGCGTCGCGCACGGCGCCGGGGCTGTCGCAGACGAAGACCTCCTTGGCACCGGCGGCGCGGGTGCGGCTGACGAGGTGGCGCACCAGGAAGGGATGGATGGTGCCAAAGCCAACGCCGCCGCCGAGGTGCATCTTGATGGCGACGCGCTTGCCCTCGACGCTGCGCTGCAGCTCCAGGCTGTCGAGGAGACGCTGCCACTTGGCGCCGATCGAGTTCTTGGGTTCGAGGGTGGCGGGGGCATACTCGGCGAAAAGCAGCGTGGAGGGCATGGGCAACGCAGCTCCTGGGCTGTGGTTCGGGTGAAAGCGTCACGACGGCCGCTAACCTACCCCGCTTCAAGGCACCGGGCAACCGCCCGCACCGGCGCCACAGGGCTGTTCTATAGTCCGGTTCTGGCACCCCTCCAGGGTGCATGGCGTGCAATCCGCGTTTCCGGGGGTCGGGCTGCGCGCGACCCCCGGCTACGATCTGGCACCCCTCCAGGGTGACCGAGCGATCTTCAAACAGCCCTGCCGGCGCCAGGGGCTGTTCTATAGTCCGGTTCTGGCACCCCTTCAGCGAAGTCCCCAGCGTCTCGGGAGTGCCGGATATGGCAGACCGAAACATCGCCTGCGACACCTGCCTGCGGCCCGCCGGCCTGGCGCCCTGAAAGGGCATCATTCGTCAGCCCAGGGCAACGCCCTGGGAAAGCGGACATGACGCCTTGCAGGCTGGAAGTCTGCGACAAGACCGTGCGCGTCACACCGCCACGTTTCATACGAGGGCGTCCGAAATGGCGCTTCGCGGGAGGCCGTGAGTCCGGTCAGGGCTGCTTGTCGACGGCCGCCTCGACCGCCTCGAGGATACGGTCGCGGAGGGCCTGCGGGTCGTGGCAGGCCAGGAGGTCGCCGCGGGGAATGCGTGCCAGGGCCTGCAGGAGCAGTGCCAGCGTCTGGGCGTAGGGCGTCGGCTGTGACGACGAGGCCAGGAGGAGCACCACGATCTGTGTCGGGGCGCCGTCGAGGCTGCCGAAGTCGAGGCCTTCAGGCCGCAGGCCGATGGCGCAGTAGACGCGGCTGACGACAGCGGTGCGGCAGTGCGGCACCGCAATGCCGCGTTCCAGGCCGGTGCTGAGGAGGTGCTCACGCTGCAGGAGCAGCCGGCGCACCTGCGAGAGGTCGTCGAGGTGATGAACCGCGGCCAGGGCGCTGAGCAGCTCGTCGATGGCCGCTTCCTTGCTCGTCGCCTGCAGGCGCGGCACCATGACGGCGTCGCGCAGGGCCGCAACACGGAGGCTGTGGTGCGGCACCGCCTGCACCGGCGGCGCCGCCGCCGGCGGCATCGGCAGAGGCTCTTCGGCGGAACGCTCGGTCAGCACCGCGATCGCCTCGTGCGTCGAGGTCGCCCGAAGCAGCCGCCGGCAGGCCGCCGGGTGGAGCGCCTGCACAATCTGCGACATGAACTGCACATGCGGCGCCGGGTCGGAGATCGGCGAGAGCGTCAGCACGAACACCCGCGAGGGCTGCGCGTCCATGGCGCCGAAGTCGATGCCCTCGGGCTTCAGCCCGATGGCGCAGACGAGGCGGTTCACCGCGTCGGTGCGGCAGTGCGGCACCGCCAGACCGCGCTCCAGGCCGGTCGACATCGACTCCTCACGGGCCTTCACCGCCGCCAGCACACCGGCGGCGTCCGAGATCATGCCGGCGCTGGCCACCATCCCCACCAGCTCCTCGAGGACCTCCGGGCCCGTGCTGGCCTGCAGATTCAGACGGACCAGGTCAGGATGCAGGAACGGCCGCAGATCCCGGCCCTGATCCGCCAGACGGCCCGCGGCGTCGTCTCGCCGCAGCAGGTGGTGCGCCTGCAGGGGCTGACGCATCGACTCGACCGCGGTGCGCAGCTCACGCAGGACGTAGTGCACCGCCGTACGCACGATCGGGACCTGCCGCGGGCCGCAGGTGAAGACGACCTCGTCGAGGTCGCGCCGAAAGGCGATCGAGGTGGTGCCGCGCAGGGCCAGGACGGTGCCATGGGCGTGCTCCATGAGGTGCACGAAGAAGCCATCGCGGTGCAGGGTATCGCGCAGGCCATGGACGATCCATTCGGCCTGACGGGCATTGGCGCAGGGGAAACGGATGGTCTCCTCGGGCTCGGCCGGCCCCGGCCGGCGCAGGCCGGGACGGCCGTCGGCGAGCAGCAGCGCCAGCACCGGCGGAGCGCAGAGGGTCGTCAGAATCGTCATGACGATCACCACGGCAAAGGCCGGCGCCGGCAGCGCTCCGGCCATCAGACCGACGCCCGCCATCACCAGCGCCACCTCGCCGCGCGGTACCATGCCAAGGCCTACCCGCAGGGCGCCGCGCAGGTTGAACCCGAAGGCCAGCGCCGGCAGGCCGCAGCCGGCGACCTTGGCCAGGACCGCCAGGAGAGTGTAGACCAGAGCAAAGACCAGCACCGCGGGCTGACCCAGGACACGCCAGTCGACCAGCAGCCCGAGGGTGCCAAAGAACAGGGGCACCAGGAGGGTGTATACCGGCTCGAGCTTCTCGCGGATGGCATTCGCCAGCTCGGTCTGCGACAGGGTCAGGCCAATGACGTAGGCGCCGACCACCAGGGCCAGGCCGGCACGCTCGAAGAGCCCGGCCACGACCAGGGCCAGGGCCAGGGCCATGATCGAGAAGGTCATGCGCTTGCGAAAACGCTGCAGATGCTCGCGGAGGCGCATGGCCACGAACAGCCCGATGACGGTGACGCCGGCCCAGATGGCGAGGGCACGACCCGCGATGGCCCCGACGCGCCCCCATGAGATGCCGGTGGCCGTAGCGGCGGCCGTCAGCGCCAGGACGACGGCGAGCAGACCAAGGCCGAGGACGTCGTCGACCACGGCACCGGCAAGGGTGGTGACGCCCTCAGGCGCGCCAAGGCGCTGGCGGTCCGTCAGGAGCCGCGCCGTGATCCCGACGGCCGTGGCCGTCGAGACCACGCCGAGGAAGAGGCATCGTGCGTCGAGCCAGCCGAGGTCCTGGCCGAAGAGCGCCTCGCCCAGGAAGACGCCGGCCAGGTCGCCGACGACAAAGGCGACCAGGACGCCCCCGACGCCGACCAGGGTGCCGACGACGGAGTGCCGCCAGAACATGCGCAGGTCGGTCTCAAGGCCGACCATGAACAGGAGCACGACGGCGGCCAGCGAGAAGACGCCGAACAGCTCCGGTGTCGGCATGAAGGCGCCGCCGTCGGCGAAGAGGCCGTCAGGAAACCCCGGCAGGGGCAGCCTGCCGAGGGCAAGCGGGCCGATCAGAGCGCCGGCCGTGAGCTGGCCGAGGACCTCGGGCTGACGCAGGCGCCGCGCCGCCATGCCGCCGGCCTTGGTGGCGAAGAGCAGGACGCCCACCTGCACCATGAGCACAGCCATACGCTGGGGCAGCGTCGAGGCCCCGGCGACCTCCGCGGCCTGAGCCGTAGCCGTCAAGCTCAACCACGCCACCCCCGCCAACAGCCAAGTCTGCATGAACCGCGCTGCTCCCGCCCTGGGCGGCACGTGTTCAGGCTCCCGCCGGACGGCCCGTACCGGACCGCCGGCCTGCCTCGACGCTTCACCGCGCCGACGTGCCGCAAAAAGCAGCCTAATCTACCCCCGCCCAGGCAGGCGGGCAACCACCGCGCCGCGCCGGCCAGGATAGGCCGCGCCAGCCGAGCGCGACCCCGGGCGCCATCAGCGCCCGCACGGGAGGCCGAGCGCGACCCCGGGCGCCGAGACGCGGCGATCTCGGGGAAACGGCTGAGGACAGCCGCCACTGCAACCCCGTCACCGGCGCCGGGCAAGCAGGTCCACGGCGCCGTCCGTGGACCTCCCGGGCGACGTCCACGGCGCCCGGGAGACGACTGGCGTGGTGCGGCGGATAGAACACCGCGGACGACTGCCTCCGGACCTCCTCTTTTCCCACACGTCTCTGTGGTCTCTGCGTCCTCTCCGGTGAGGTCCCCTGCGCGGGGGGCGCATCTCCGCGCGGTCTTTCCTGCCGGCAACGCACGTCGGAACCCGCGCCGCGGTGTATGGTGGCGCACGCGGATGATGAGCGAGGCGATGAGCTTCGTGAACGACCCAGGCCAGGGAGATCTGCCATGCGACACCTCTGCCTCCTGATCGTGCTCGGAATCGGTCTCGGTGCCGGCCTCGCCGCCCGCGCTCAGGTCACGCTCGAGGAGCGCGGCTTCACCATCACGACGCCGCGGCTGGTGGCCACCTGCCGCGATGGCATGATCGTGGGGCTGCTGGACCGTCGCACCGGCGAGGTCCACGCCGATGCGGCCCTGTCGGACACGGCCCTGCCGAGCGGCCTGGGCCACCTCAGCCGCGACCCCAAGGCGATGGAGGCGCTGCACTCGCCCTGGGGCAACCAGCAGATGGACCAGGACATCGCCCCCGGCCAGGCCTTCCCGAGCATGCACCGGCCCGCGACTGCAGCCCGCTACGAAGCGGTGTTGACGGTGCGCGGGGTCCGCGCCACCTGGACCGGCCTCAGCAACGGCACCGAGGACTTCCCGGAGGAGTCGCTGACCGTGGAGGCATGGGTCGACGAGCCGAGCGGTCAGCTCCACCTCCGGGCTCATGCCAGCAGCCCGACCGGCGGCTGCCACGGCCTGCAGGTGCCCCTGGCCAACCTGCATCCGGACCACGCCTTCGTCGTGCCGTCGTTCGGCGGCGTGCGCTACGACCGTAGCGCCCGTCCCGGCCTCATCACCCTGGGCGGGACGCCCTTCTGGGAAGCCCCGGTGGTGGCGGCTGAGGGTCGCGAGAGCACCCTGGGCCTGTGGATCGAGGACGAGACCTTCCGACCGACCTTCTTCTTCATGAACTGGAGCGGCCGGAGTTTCGGGCTTGCCATCGAGAGCCTGGAGGCGATGCCTTTCGAGACGTTGACGACGGCGACCTCGGTGACCTGGCGTCTGGACTGCGTCAGCGGCGGCTGGGTCGAGGCCATGGCGCCCTACCGGCGCTGGTACGCCGAGGCCTTCGCGCCGGAGCTGGCGGCGCGCGCCGCGGTGAGCTGGGCCGACCGCATCCGCGTCATCATCGACCACAGCACCTACAGCGACGAGGTCCTGCGCGAGGTCGCCTGTCTCTTCGATCCGGAGGCGGTGCTGTTCCACGAGTGGAATGCGCGCGCTCCGAAGTTCGACCACGATCTGCCGGACTGGACGCCCCGGGCGGGGTACCCCGAACGCGTCGCCCGCCTGCAGCGCTACGGCTTCCGGACGATGGCCTACGTGAACACGTACTGCGTCAACGTCGGCTCGCCGGTCTTCGTGCGCGACCGCATCGCCGAGTTCGGCCTGCCGCGCCGCATCGCCGGCCTGAGCCGCTACACGCAGGCCCGGCCGGACTTCCAGAGCGCCGCCGCGGGCCAGTTGCTCTATCTGGACCCGCTGTCACGACGCTGGCGCGAGTACCACACCGACATGATGATCCGCTGGCGACAGGAGACCGGCACCGACGCCAACTACGAGGACGTCGGCGGCACCGCCGGCGATTTCGGCAACGGCACCATCGACGGCCTCACCGGCGCGCAGGGCGGCACCGAGCAGTTCCGCGAACTCCTGCGGCGCAACCCCGGCGTGCCGATGGCCTCGGAGTACGCTCCCGACCACATGGCCTTCGCGGTACGCTGGCCGCTGCGCTATCAGCAGGTCTGGGGCAACGACGCCACGCGGATCTGGTGGATGGAGCACCAGCGGCCGGTCTCGGCCTACATCCATGGGCCCCTGGCCAGGCCGTGGATACCGGTGATCAATGCCGAAGGCGACGTCAAGCAGCACGTCGTCGTCGCCTGCTCCGACGCCCTCGGCGGCCTGGCGCAGCTCGCGGCGACCGAGGCGAATCTCCGCGCCACCAGCGGCATGGCCTACCACCTCAAGCGCCGTGCCCAGCTCTTCGCCGGCCGACAGCTCGAGCCCGCCTTCCCGCCCGGGCGCTGGCGCCCGGAGGTGGCCTGCCACTACCAGGACCGCGACGGCCGAGAGTATGTCTACTCGGCCACTGCGACACTCCAGGAACTGCGCGGCCCCGACGACCAGCCGCTCTACCAGCGCGTCACCGGCGTGGACCGCTTCGAGACACCCCTGACCCTGGCCGGCTGGCCGGCGGCAGCGCCGGGCCGCCTCATGGGCCTGAACCCGGCCGTGCGCTATGCCCTGCACCGCGGCGACCACGACCGCACCCGCGTCCGCATCACCGACCTCCCGGCCGGCATACGTATCCGGCGCTTCGAGAGCACGCCGCAGCGCACCGTCCTGGTCCTGGACCGCATCGACGAGGCCAGCCCGCAGCGGGGCGCCGTCACCCTCGAGGCCGGAGCCGCCTTCCGCCAGGTGATCCTCAACGACGCCCCGGCCGAGGCCCTGCCCTGGGACGACACCGCCAAGGCCCCCGCCGGCACGCGATCCTTCGAGACCGCCTTCCCGGCCCACGTGGTCCTGGTCGAAGCCACGCCCGCCAAGGCCGTCGTCGGCGACGTCCTCGGCGATGGCCGGGAGTCGGCACGCTACATCGCCGCGGCGACCGGCCTGGAACGCGGCGGAGAACACGCCCTGCGGCACCGCGCCAACCTCACACCGCCCGGCCACACCGAGGCCGTGCCGATGGTCCTCCTCGTCGGCGGCGGCGACTGTGAGGTCGCCCTCGACTACCTGGTGACCGTGCCCACACCGCACAGCAGCCTGCAGGTCTTCGTCCGCAACAACCAGACCAAGTATGGCAACGGCGCCATCCCGAGGCTCTACGTCAACGGCCGCATGGTGCGGGAGCGCGACCTCGGCCCGATCGGCCCCAACCCGGCCTGGAAGGAGGGCGACGACCCGTACACAAAGCGTCTCTGGGATACGGACTTCCGGCGCTGGACCGTGCCGCTGGGCCACCTGGCCGGCCAGGCGGTGGCGGTGACCCTGGCCACGGACTCGAAGAGCGAGAACAACGCCGACCAGATCTGGTGGTCGCGGCCGCGGCTCATCGAGGACGCCTCGCAGCAGGCGTCGTTCGTGCGCCTCGACAGCGCCGGCGCCGCCCACGAGGACTGACGCCGCGCGGGCTGCCGCCGCCCCGCGGCCACGCGGCTCTCACTCGTCGCGGAGGCCCTCGATCAGCCTGGAACGCGTCGACCACCACGCCGCCGCCAGGATCCACGCCAGGCCGCTGAACGCGATGCCCAGGCACCACAGCGCCGCCGCGCGCAGGGGCGCCGTGCCGCCGCCGGTCACCGCCGGCAGCACCGCCACCAGGCCGCTGACCAGGCCGACCGCCAGGCCGGCCGAGAGCAGCGCAGCGTGCTCCACGAGGACCTGGGCGAGCAAGGCCCGGCGGCTGAAGCCCAGCGCCCGCAGGAGCGCCATCTCGCCGCGACGCTCGACGACGTGGCGCACGACCACGGCGCCGAGGCCGAAGCACCCGAGGACCAGCCCCAGGCCGCCGAGGGCCATGAAGATGGCCAGGTACGTATTCTCGACCGCGGCGAAGGCCGCCAGGCGCTCGCGGCTCGGCGTCAGCTCCAGGCCGTGGTCGGCCAGGCCGTCGAGGAGCCAGGCCGCGGCCGCGGCGGCCTGCGCCGGCGGCGACTGCACCAGCAGCACGCGGGCGCCACCGGCCTCGGGGAAGCCCTCACGAAGACGACCCGCCGCCATCAGCACGTGGCCCTGCAGGATGCTCCCCGACAGGGTCGCGACGAAGCGCAGATGCAGGGGCCGCCCGCGGCTGTCGGCCAGGGTCAGGGTGTCGCCCAGGCGCAGGCCGAAGTTCCAGACCAGGACGCTCTCATCGACGATGGCCGGCACGACCCCGGCGCCGAGGTCGAGGTCAAGGCCAGCCCAGGGGTCGTCGGGGTCGACCTCGGGGAGCATCCTGGCGAAGCCGAAGGCGGCCTGCCGGGCGATCTCGGCCGGCTCGACGCCGAGGAGGCGCGGCTGGCGGGTGCGGTTGAGGTTGAGGCAGCTCGCCTCGTCACCGTCGGCCGCAAAGAGGTGGAGGACTCTGACCTCGTCCGAGGGCGGCGCCTCCAGGCGGAGCCGGCGGCGGCCCTCGGCGCTGTTGAGATCGGCGAGGATGGGCACCGCCGTCTCGCCGTAGAAGGCGAAGCCGCCGGTGCCGGCCCGGGCGCCATCGCCATCCGGGACGACCCGCCGATGCGCGCCGACCGCCACCACCAGGAACACCGCCGACGCCAGGGTGGCGCTGACCGCCAGGCTGCGCGCCGGCCGCCGGGCGGCGTTGCGCAGCGACAGCCGGCCCGGCCCCAGACGATGGACGCCCTGCAGGGCCGCCGTCACCCAGAACAGCCCGCCGACGAGGAGGAGCGCCCCGGCCCCGAAGAAGACCCCGGCAGCGGCCTGGCCGCGCTCCGGCTGGCCAAGCCAGGCCAGGGCCGCACCGGCGCCCAGCGCCAGGCAGCCCGACGCGAACCACCGCCACGGCCGGCGGCCCTGCAGGGGCGTCACCGGACTGCCGCGCTGGAGCAGCGCCGCCTGACGCCGGCCCAGGCGGTGCAGCACCCAGACCAGCACCAGCGCCGTGGCAGCACTCGCGGCCAGACCGCCGAGGAGCAGCGACCGCGCGCTGGCGTAGGCCTGCACCGGCAGGCCGCCGAGGCTGTCGCGCCAGAGGCGGCCCAGGCCCGCCACGACGGCACGGTTGTAGAGCAGCCCGAGGCCGACGCCGAGCAGCGTCGCGGGCACGGCCAGACCGAGCGACTCGGCCAGCAGAAGCCGCCGCACCCGCGTCGGCGTGAAGCCAAGCGCCAGGAGGGTGCCGCACTCCTCATGGCGGCGGTCCATGGCCAGCCCGGCCAGGAGGCCGGTCAACAGGAGCCCGGCGGCGATCAGGAAGAAGCTCAGGCCGAGGAAGAGCTGGGCAAAATCGACCGCCTGACCCGCAGCACGCAGGCCCTCGCGGCGCACCGGCAGCACCACCAGGCCGACCTGCGACGGCTCCAGATGAGCGCGCAGGCGCGCGGCGGCCGCCGAGGCCGACAACGGCAGATGCACCGCCGTCGACGCGCCGAACCGGTTCGACCAGAGGCGCTGCGCCGTGGCCAGCGATACGAAGGCCTTCGGCGTACCGCGCCACTCGGCCCAGTAGGCCTCGTCCTGGGGCCGGATGCGCTGCAGGTCGATGGGTATGCCCGGCGACCAGTCGGTGCAGCGTTCGGCATCGCCGAGGCCGGGTATGGCCGGCATCAGGCCAGGGTCGGCGTAGGGCATCGCCATCGGCACCACGGCGCGGACACTCAGGGCGGCACGGCGCTCCTCCAGGGCCTGCAGCGGCCCAACCGCGAGGTAGCGGATGTCGAGGGTGTCGCCCGGGCCGCAGGCGAGGTCGTCGGCCAGCCAGCGGTTCACGACGACGCCGTCGTCGCCGAGGTCGCCGTGCAGCCAGGCGGCGTCGGTGCCGGTGA
>JAAYZO010000243.1 GCA_012514865.1 Lentisphaerota bacterium
GGGCAGTAGGCGGGGTCCCCGAGCAGTACCCGGCTGGCGGCGCGGTGGATCTGAAACCGCACGGCATCCTCGTCCGGCGGGGGCATGTCAGCGCGCAGCCGCGGGAACACAGGCACCGCGGCATCGGCGGCCATGATCACCGTGTCGTAGGTATGCTTGGCAGCAGCCCCCACCGTCTCGCCACTGCCCAGCAGGTAATCCATCTCCCGGGCGGCGCTGGCACAGCGGTCCTCGTGCAGCGCCCCCAGGTACGCCGCGGCTCCACTCGCGACGAAAGCGAGCGCCAATGACTCCTGGGGATTCAGCGTGTCGGCCGTCACCGCAGGATCACAGCGTTCCCAGCGGTAGCTCCGGTGCGTCACCGCCGAGAAGCAGGGCCCGGCGAACACCACGGCAGGCCCGAGCTCGAGGCCCCGCAACTGCACTGAACTCAGGCTGCCGTCGACGCGATCCGGCGCCCCATGGCCCCAGAAGCGGAGGATGTCCTGTCCGCTCAGTTCGGCGAGCCGATCCGTGGGGTAGCTCCCGGCCTCGTGGGCCAGTCGGCGCCCCTCCCAGCCCTGAAGCCAGTCCAGGCCGGCCGTCTCGTCCGGTTGCCTCACGGCGGCCGGGCCAAAGAGGAGGAGACGCCGTGGGGCTGGCGAACTCCCATCCACGGGGCGAGACCCTGCCTTGGCCAGCGCCAAGGCGTCCCCGGCTGTCGCCCCGGTGATGTAGCCATAGGCGAAGTCGGGGAACGGGTCGTCGTCCAGGCGGCAACTCATCTCCAGCAGGTCGTAGGCGAGGTTCACGTCCAGGCTCTCCGGGCGCAGAACAACCGCCACGAACTGCGGGGCCTTGGCACGAAGGGCCCGAACGGCTTCGTTCAAGCGGCCCGGAGCGAACCTGACAAGGGTGGCCCGATGGCGCTTCTGCAGGTGCGTCGCCGCCGCGAAATAGGGATCGGACCGCGCCAGGTCGGTGAGGACTACGTACGACTCCCGGGTTGCACGCTTGGAACGGAGCAGCCGCATCAGGGACGAGGCTGCCGTGGCCTCCTGGGCCGTTGCGAACAGCGCCGCTGCCATCGCGACCAAGAGGACCCGCGTCGTGCCCTGCCCTCCGGGGTGCCGACTCCGCGCCGCGCCGCCGCACGTCATCCCTGCATCCGGCCCTCCCCTGCCGACCGCAGTGGAACACACTCGACCGGCGAATGCAGCCACGCTCACGGTGCGGCCTTCGGCTTCGCCTCGCCGGTCTGACCCTGGCCCTGCTGCGGCCACCGCGCTTGCGGAGCGCTCTGCGGGGCGGCAGCAGCAGCGCCGGCAGGTTCCTTGGCGCGGACCGTGGTCGTCAGCGAATCCACCCGGGAACTGGGCCGGTAGGCGAGCACGACGCCTACAGTGGGTTTCCTGACGCAGTCGGTGCGCAGGACGAACCCGAACTCATAGAGCCCCTTGTTCTCCTCCTGGCGCCCCCACTCGTAGGTCTCCGGTTCCATATCCAACTTCGGGGCTGCACGCACGACAACGGAACTGAGAACCGCAACCGCCACGGCGGCCATCCACGGTACGCTCCTGATCATCGGTTTCTACCTTTGTTCCTGCGTGACGCCGAGCGTGCGGGGCACTGGCCCACGCGCTGGTTCACCGTACCTGGACAGCGGCGCCCGTGTCCCTGGCTCCGAACCAGCTCTGCGTCCGCAGGCGGATGCGCACCAGCCAAAGCATCACCGGGACTTCGATGAGCACGCCGACGACCGTGGCCAGGGCCGCACCAGACGACAGGCCGAAGAGCATGGTGGCGGTGGCGATGGCGACCTCGAAGGGCACTGCGCGATATTTGTGGACCGCTTAAGTCCCTGATATGAGTGGACCGGGCACCGGGACC
>JAAYZO010000032.1 GCA_012514865.1 Lentisphaerota bacterium
CGCCGTGGCCCTCGACGCCGGCCGGCACCGCCTGCGGCTGACCAACGTCGACAGCACCGGCCTGGCCCTCGACGCGGTGCTCCTTCACGCGCCCGACCAGCCCCTCTCGGACCAGGCCCTGCCGGCCGATGCGGCCGCAGCCGCACTGGCGCTCCTGCCGCCGGCGGGCGGCATCGCCGCCGACGCCGGCGCGTCCGGCGGCGCGGTGTGGGGCCTGGGACAGGTCATGGGGACCCTCGACGATGGCCGCCTGAGCGCCCTCGCCGTGGCCGACGCCATCCTGCGCCTCCCGGCGCCCGCCGGCGCACCAGCGCCACCGCGGCGCCTGCGTACCGCCAACCTGGCGATCCTCCATGACGTCCACGACGACCTGCATCGTCTCGTGATCACCGACGGCCTCACGGCCCTCCTCATCCTCGCCGCGGACACGCCCCGCGCGATGCCGCCCGCCCTCGTGCCGGAGGCGTACCGCCGTGACGGCCGCATCCTCCGCCTCGCCACCTGGCGCGACGCAGGCGGCACGGCAGTCTCGCCGGCCTTGGGCCTGCCGGCCGCGACGCCGTCGGCGTGGTGGACCCTCGGCAGCGCCGGCGTCTGGGCGGAGCCGGCCCTGCAGCCGGTCGTCGAGGCCACCCGCGACGGCCTCGGGTGGGCCGCACCGACGCGCCTGGCCGTGGCCAGGATCAGCCCGGCCGCCTGGCGCGAGAAGGCCCTGCAGCCGACCGTGACCTGGGACGGCGACCGCGCCGTCGTCCGTTCGACCGGGCGGCGCCTGCCCGGCCTGGAGGCCTTCTACGGCTACCACGACGCCGAAGTCCACGTGGAGTGGTCCGCCGCCGGCCTGCAGGCCTGCCGGATCGTGGACCCCTCGAGCGGCGAGACGATCGCGGTGCCGTGTCCAGCGCTGTGATGGAACACCCTCCTGACGACGCAGAGTCAGGGCCTTCAGGCGAATCCCCCATTGCCCCTGGGGCGGCCGGCGAGAAAGGCCCCGCCTGAAGCCGCCCATAGTGGGGTATTCCGCCAAACCGGCTCGCCGGGGTGGGGAGTATCTGCCCCAAGGGGGCTTCGGCACCAGAACCCAGGGTTGCGGTACCTCTTCATCCGAAGTGCGCAGTCGCCGGAAGAGCCAGAAAGGCCTTGACTAAACGCTGGAAACTCAGGAGATGGTGGCTCGAAGAGATTTGCCGCAAAAAGGCGCAAGAGGCGCAAGAGGTGCAAGGGAGGATTGGGGGGGCGAGTGGAAGCGTTCTCCGTCTCCCTCTTGCGTTTCTTGCGCTTCTTTGCGGCAGAACAGTCGTCGTCATTCGGCGGCCTCGTGACGCCGCTGGGCGTCGTCACCCCCGGCGCGCCGGCGGCGGCTCGAGCACGAGCCAGCCGACGCAGGCCGGGTTGAAGTCGCTGTGCATCAGGCGCGCCGGCAGGGCGCGGCGTTCGACCCAGGCATCCGCGCCGCTCCAGAGATTGACGCGCATCGGGAAGCCCGGCCGGCGGTAGCCGTCGAAGAGCGCCATCGGCACGGCCACATGCCGCACGCCGTCGGCGTCCAGCGTGGAGGTGATGACGGGCGTCTCGCGGAAGAACACATCCGGGACATAGCACGACCCCGCCGCGTCGACGCGGATCTGGATGGCCGACCACATCCGGCATGGCTCGATCTCGATGCCGAAGCCGCGATCGGCTGCGCCATGGACATGGAAGACCATCGCGGTGTCGTCGTAGTGGCTGTTCCACGACAGTCCCGCGGCGCCGATCGGCGCCAGCGCCGCCGAGGGCGCGCCATAGCCGCACCGCGCCACCGGGCCGGCCGGCCGACGGCCGGTGTAGGCATCGCAGAAGGCCGCCTCGAGACGGAAGCCGGCGAACTCCTCGGCGAGCAGGCGCTCGAGCTGCGCCAGACGGGCGCCCAGACGCGCGACGTCGAAGCGGTAGCCCTCCGCCTCGGAGTGGTACCCCAGACGCGGGTCGCGCTCGCAGAGGGCCGTCATGGCGCGCACATGTGCCATCTCGGCCACCACGATCGCCCGCAGGGCCGCGAGGTGGTCGCGCTGCTCGTAGAACATCGCCTCGCGCAGGCTGTAGAACCTCAGCAGGTTGCAGGTGCTGTGCATCTGCAGCCCGATGGCCTCGGCCAGGTCGATATCGGCCAGGCGCGCCGGGTCGTGCGCAAACGCCTGCCGCAGCGGCGCCATCAGCTCGACGCCCTCCTGCCAGCGCGCCGCCATGCCCTGGCACAGGGTGATGGCCTCGTCGAGAGTGTGCTGGTAGTTCAGGCACTCGCCGATGCGATCGCCGCTGACACTCGGGAAGGCCCCGAAGATCCAGCTCGGCGCAATCGGCGCGTCGACCGGCACGAGATGCAGCGGCCAGGCAATCGAGTCGTGCAGCGGGCCGTACCACTCGAAGGCCAGGTTCGTCGGGAACTGCCGATAGCCGGCCGCGAAGCACTGCCAGGCCCGCACCACGCGGGAGGCGTGCTCACGCCAGACAGGACGCGCCAGAGCCTCCAGGAAGGCCTCCTCGGTCTCCGGGAACGGCTCGAAGGACAGCTCGCCGGCAGCGCGGTTCATCAGACCCGGGTAGTTGCCGAAGTACCAGCACTGCATCGCCGCGTAGACGCCGAGGTCGTGCATGGCGCGGTACTTCTCGTAGAGGTTGCCGGGGACCGGTATGAAGGGCACCGTCGCATTCTCGTGCGAACAGCCGACCTGGAGCTTCGCCGCCACGCGCCGGCAGGTCCCGGCCACCTGCCGGAAGAGCTCCGACGGCCCGAGGAAGGCGAGCGAGTAGTCGAAGGCGGTGCGCGGCTTGCCGAGCTGGTCGGCGCGGGCGCCGGATTCGAAGTTGACCATGACGCCGCAGTCGTCCGGCCAGCGCGCCATCGCCGCGGCCAGTCGCTCGGCCAGCGGGCTGCCATCGCGTGAGCCCGGCGCGTAGAACCACCCGATGAACTCGGCATCGGGGCTGACGCGGTGGATGGCGCCGCCCATGACCTCGCCCAACTCGCGGTAGATCTCGCCGGCCGGACGCGCCGCACAGCGCGGACACGCACAGCGGCCGCCCGAGAGAACGCCGTGCGCCACGCACGAGCCGTTGTCCTCGCCGAGCATGATGTTGATCACACCGCCGAGGTCGGGGACCTCACGGAACAGCGTCGTCAGCGACTCCTCGAGGTACTGCCGCCCGGCCGCCGTCGAGGTGCAGAAGCTCCCGTAGACGCCCTCCTGCGGCTGGGCCACCTCCGGATGCGGCGCCACGGCGCCCTTGTCGATCGTGTGGTGCGCCTTGCCGAAGCCCTTCGGCTCGCTGAAGAAGACGTAGATGCGGATGCCGTAGCGGGCACAGCGCGCCACGGTCTGGCGCAGCTTCGTGAAACGCCGCGCGCTGCCGGCGCCGAAGGCCGGGAACAGCGACGAGGGCAGGTCGCGGAAATACATCGTCAGCCAGAGGCCGTTGACGCCCTCGTGCGCCAGCTTGTCGAGATACGCCTCCGGGTAGTAGTCGATGTCGTCGGACAGCTCGTCGATGTGCTTCGGCGGACGGTACGTCGGACCGAAGAAGCAGCGCGAGATGCGGTGCTTGACAAACGGCCGCCGGCGCCAGGTGCCGGCCGTGGCCGAGAGCCCGCGGGCTTCGCAGAGCCTGTCCTCGAGGAAGTAGATGGCGCGACGCAGCCCGTCGGCGTCGGCGGCACGCAGGGCCGCGCCCGCCGGGTCGATGCTGACGCTGTACTCCTCACGGCCGTACGAGGCCTCGCGGCACACCCGAATCGGGTAGCCGCCGGACGCCTCGGCGACGCCCTTGGCCGACAGCACCCGCCGCAACGACGACCAGGCGGTCTCGACGCACTCCAGAGCGCCCGGCCAGTCGATCTCGAGGGCGACGCCGGCACGCAGGCAGCCGTCGGTCGAGCCGGCCGGACAGCCGCCGGCGGGGTCGAGGTGATACGCGGTCGGACGCATGAGGTCGTCGATGAAGCCATTGCTCGCCATGGTGCTCTCCCGCCGCCGGTAGCGCCGGCGTCAGTGCAGACCGGCGCGACCGGCCTCTCCGAGAACCGCCCCGCGCCGCGCCTGGATCGTACTGCCGCGACCCGCAAAGTCGAACCGCGCCGGCGCACACCCAGGGCTGTTTGAAGATCGCGACGGCGCTCACTCGGTCACCCTGGAGGGGTGCCAGATCGTAGCCGGGGGTCGCGCGCAGCCCGACCCCCGGAA
>JAAYZO010000244.1 GCA_012514865.1 Lentisphaerota bacterium
AGCTCGAGGCCGCCTATGCCAAGGTGCAGGACATCGCCGTCAAGGCGGTTGACAGCTCATCGCGGCAACTGAAGAACATCACGGTCCAGGCCGGACCCGGCGCCGCCGGGGCCGATCGCGACGACCGGCGGTGAGCCGCCAGAGGGGGGGGCAGGTCTGACAGGGTCTGACAGGTCTGACAGGTCTGACCAGGCCAGGGGCGCGGAGCGCCGATCCGGCTGTTTCCCGGGCGGTGGCGGCACCCGGGGAACGGCCGCGAACGGGCGGCGCTGGCGGATTTGCCCGGCCCGTGCCGGGCGAATCCGCTTGGGTGGGCGGTGCGGACTTCGGTCTACCAGCGGTCCGTGCCGTCGTACTCGTGGTTGATCTTGTGGTAGCTCAGGTACTTGTACCACAGCACGTGGCCGTCGACGAAGGCGAAGTTGTCGCCGAGGTTGTGGCGTACGGCCCAGGGCACGTAGGTGCCCGGGACATTGCGGCAGTGGTTGATCGAGAGCCAGCCCTGGACGCCGGGGCAGCACATGCGGTCCGGATTGGCCGTCTTCACGGCCAGGTCGGACACCGAGAAGGTATTGGCCGGCTTGACGACCAAGGCGAGTGTCACGCCGTTGTAGAGCTGGCTGGTACCGTAGCGGGTGGGATGGTTGACCCAGTAGCCGATGCCGGTGTTCCAGCCGTAGCCGGCCTGGCGCCAGTTCGTCTCGTCGGCGGCCAGGCTGGGGCAGTGGAAGACTTCGCGGTCGCCGGCCAGCGACAAAAGGAGGTCCGGCCAGTAGCCGTAAGCCAGATCCTGGTTCGAATAGGGTCGCCGGCGCGCGGGTGAGCTTAGGTAGTTGTCGTAGGTGGCCATGCCGGGGATAAATTCGGCGTTGTCATCGGCATAGAGCTGGATGGCCACGCCGATCTGCTTGAGGTTGCTGGCGCAGCTCGCCTGGCGGGCCTTGGCACGCGCCTGGCTGAGGGCGGGGAGGAGCATTGAGGCCAGGATCGCAATGATGGCGATCACCACCAGCAGCTCAATCAGCGTGAACGACGCATTCCGACGGCAGATCTGCTGAGACGCGCGCATCTCTATGGCCCCCATCGCCGCTCCATTCCCGCGTCAGCGACCACGACCGCCTCTCCTGAGGCCCCGACCGCGGCCTACAGACTGACGCGTGCTTTCACCATATCCGCTTGAGCCGCAGCGCGCAACTGCCCACGCCACCGCGCCCGCGCCAGGCGCAATCCCGGGGACGCTACAGCCGCCTGGGCCGGGGGGGCGGGTCGGACAGGTCAGGCGGGGCGGACAGGTCGGACGGGTCGGACGGGTCGGACAAGTCAGGCGGGTCGGACGGGTCGGACGGGTCAGGCGGGTCGGGCAGGTCAGGCGGGTCGAGCGGGCGCCACGAGCCGTGTGGGGGTCCCCGCCCCGCTGCGTTCTGCCCGACCGCACGCGCGCCGGCGTTTTGCCTGCGGATTCCGACGCATGGTGAACAGCGATTCCGGCGATGGTGAACAGTGATTCCGGTGATGGTGGACAGCGATTCCGACGCATGGTGGACACTTTTCAGGGCTGACTGGAAC
>JAAYZO010000245.1 GCA_012514865.1 Lentisphaerota bacterium
CTGAAGGGGTGCCAGACCGTAGCCGGGGGTCGCGCGCAGCCCGACCCCCGGAAGCGTGAACCCACGCACCACGCACCCTGAAAGGGTGCCAGAACCGGACTTTCGAACGGCCCTGGAGGCATGGCGGAGTGCCGCGAACTCGGGTAAAGGCTATGGTAGCACGGACCTGTGGAGGACGTTGACGCATGATGGATGCAGCCACCGATCTGTGCATGACTCCGGCGGGCGCGCCCGCGGGAGCGGACCGCGCCTGGCGCCGTGCCAGCCTGGCGGGGGCGGCGCTGCTGCTGTGCTTCTGGGTCGGGCTGCTGCTGCTGAACCCGTCGCTCTTTCCGGAAGGCCCCTACGAGGGCAACGCCCCGTGGCGCGACGCGGTGCCGCGCGCCATTCGCCTGGTCGGCGACACGCCGCGCTATCTGCTCGGCGCAGAGAACCTCCTGGCCGGCCGGCCGCTGGTGAACAAGCAGGCGTCGTACGCGGGCTATGTCGCGGTGGTGGCGGCCTGCCAGTGGAGCGGCCTGGGTGTGCCGGGTGTGGTGGGCGTGCAGGTCCTGATGGCGCTGCTGAGTCTGCCCTGTGTGTACGGCCTGGGTCGCCGTCTGGCCGGAGCGCGTGCCGGCGGCCTGGCGGTGCTTCTGTACGCCGGCAATCCCGAGATTGCGGCCTGGCACACGATCATCCAGACCGACTCGCTGTACCTGTCCTGCCTGGCGATCTTCGTGTGGTTCTACGTCACCGCCCGCGAGCGCGGCTGGCCCGTGCGTCTGGGGCTGGTACCGGCGGCCGTGGCCCTGGTGTCGATCCGCCCCAATGGCTGGATCGTGCCGCCGGCGCTGGCGGCGCAGGCCCTCCTCAGCGCGCGCGGGTGGCCCTGGCGGCGGCGTCTGCTGTCCGTGGCGGCGCTGGTCGGGGTGCTGGCGGCGATTGCCTGGGGCGTGTCGGGCCTGCGGCAGGGCATCGAGGCCGAGAATCCGGTGCGGATGCTGTACCGTGGCGAGGTCCTCTGGGGCCACGCGGCCTGGCGCCTGGAGATGCCGTCGCCGACGCCGGCGACAGACGACTGGGGCCCGGCCTGGGGCTACGTGCTGCGTCACCCGCTGGCCTGCACCGAGCTGGCCCTGGCGCGTCTGGCGGTCCTGTACGGCCGGGTTCGGCCGAGCTACTCGTGGCGCCACAACCTCTTCCTGCTGATGGCCTACCCGCCGCTGTACCTGCTGGCGGCGTGGGGCCTGTGGCGGCACTGGCGGCGCTGGGAGGCGGGCGTCCTGCTGGCGGTCATCGGCGGGCATATGCTGACCGTGGCCCTGACCTTCGACCACGTCGATGGGCGCTTCTTCCTGTACTTCCTGCCGGAGCTGCTGGTCTTCAGCGGCGCCGGCGCGGCGGCGGCCCTGGAGTTGCTCGGCCGGTTCTGGAAGGCACGGCGGCCCGTGTGAACGATCGCGTCGTTGCGTGCGGCGTTTTGTCGCAGACTTTCAGCCTGCAATGCGTCATACCCGATTTCCCAGGGCGTTGCCCTGGGCTGACGAATGATGCCCTTTCAGGGCGCCAGACCGGAAGACCGCAGGAGGTACCGCCACCGATGTTTCACCTTGTTCTATCCGCCGCCCCCGGGCGCCGCGGGGACTTCGCTGTAGAGGATGCGGGGCGGCCTCAGGGCGGCGGCGGCTGACGCAGGAAGACAGCGTAGTGGCCGACGTCGACGCGCGTGTAGTCGGGGCATTCGGCGGCGACGCGGGTGAGGGTCGTGAGCTGTGCCATGGTATTGGTGAGCAGCGACACCGCGGCGCCCCGGACGGCCGGGCGCGCCAGCTCGCGGCGCAGGGCCTCGGCGTCACTCCAGAGTTCGTTCGGGACGTGGGTGACGGCTGGACGCTGGAGGAGGTAGACCAGCTCACCCGGGACGATGGCCGCGTCGTCGTCAGCCAGGTGCATGGCCAGAACCGCGGCGGCGGCACGGGCATCGCCGGCATCGCCGTAGTTGTAGCCAGTCTGGTACCCGCCGCTCTGCTGCAGGCCGGTGAGGCCGGCATTCATCCCCAGGGCCAGGCAGAGCAGGCCCGCGGTCAGGGACAGCCCGCCGAGGCGTCGCCCGAGAGCGAGGAGGCCGACGGCGACAGCGGCGCTCAGGATGGCCGGCAGGACGAGGCCGGCCCAGAGCAGGCCGCGGGCGTCCTGGCCATGCAGCACGGCCAGGCGGAGGTCGAGACGCAGGAGCAGGAGCGGGTCGCCCGGAACCGCGACCTGAAGCAGCGCCGCGGCCAGGACCAGGCCGACGGCGGCAAGGCCCCCTGCCCTCCCCGACGATCCCAGGTTCAGACGGCCACCGGCGGCGGCGGCCAGCAGCAGGAGCGGCACGGCCGGGCAGTGGTACTTCGGGAAGCCGAAGATGGTGCCGCCGAACAGGCAGTACACCGCCAGGATGGCCAGCCCGGTGACGAGGAAGAGATCCTCAGGCTCGGGACGCCCGCCCCGGCACAGCCGCCACAGACGGGGCACGCCGAGGCCAGTCATGAGGGCGGCGAAGGCCGGCCCGAGCCACAGGACTAGGTAGGTGAGGGTCAGGGCGATCTTGCCCGGGCGTACGCCGCGGTCGGCCCCGACGGTGCCGAAGACAAGGGCGTCGAGGAGGTAGTGGAAGGGACCCGAGACGTCGATGCCGGTGCGTCGGCCATAGGCCCACCAGGTGATGAGAAAGAGCACCCCGCCGAGGGCCAGCGCGAGGGCCATGCCGGCGACGACGGCGGTCGAGCCGCCGCGGCGCCAGGCATAGGCCGCCAGGATGGGGACGACGAGAACCGGCGTCGTGATGCGGCACCAGAGCGCGACCAGCAGGCAGGCCGCCACCGC
>JAAYZO010000246.1 GCA_012514865.1 Lentisphaerota bacterium
CCCCTCCAGGGTGCATGGCGTGCAATCCGCGTTTCCGGGGGTCGGGCTGCGCGCGACCCCCGGCTACGATCTGGCACCCCTCCAGGGTGACCGAGTGAGCGCCGCCGCGATCTTCAAACAGCCCTGTCATTCTGGCGGGCGCGGTTGCATTGCGTCGTGCGGCGGGTCATCTTGCCACCCTGGCGAGAAACGATCAACCCCGCGGGCACCCGCGGTGCAAGGGCCGCCATCACCTATGGATGCTGCTGAGCTGCTGTCACGGCTGAAGGCCAATCTCTGTCAGGTGATCCGCGGCAAGGAGGCCGTGGTCGAGCGGTTCCTGGTGGCGCTTCTGGCCAATGGCCATGTCCTCATCGAGGACGTCCCCGGAGTGGGCAAGACGACCCTGGCCAAGGCCCTGGCGCGCTCGCTTCAGGCCGATTACCGGCGCATTCAGTTCACGCCGGATCTGCTGCCCACCGACATCGTCGGCGGCATGATCTACTCGCCCAAGACCGGCGAGTTCAGCTTCCGCCCGGGGCCGGTGTTCTGCCATGTCCTGCTTGGCGACGAGATCAACCGGGCCTCGCCGCGCACGCAGTCGGCCCTGCTCGAGGCCATGAGCGAACGGCAGGTCACCAGCGAGGGCGAACGCCGCGAGCTGCCACGGCCCTTCCTGGTCCTGGCGACGCAGAATCCGGTCGAGTACCACGGCACCTACCCCCTGCCAGAGGCTCAGCTGGACCGCTTCGCCATGCGCCTCGAGCTCGGCTATCCCGACGAAGAGAGCGAGCTGGCCGTGGTCCTGGACCAGCGTTCGACGCACCCGCTCGAGGCTCTGCGGCCGGTCGCCGACACCCTCGACCTCGTGGCGGCCCAGGAGGCGGTCTGCCGCATCCACGTCGAAGCCAGCGTGGTGCGCTACCTGACACGCCTCGTGCGCGCCACCCGCGACGACCCGCGCCTGCGCCTCGGGGCCAGCCCGCGGGCGGCGCTGGTGCTGTTCCGGACCTGCCAGGCGCTGGCGCTCCTGCGCGGCCGCGACTACGTCGTGCCCGACGACGTCCGCGAGCTGGCCGTGGCGGTGATCGCGCATCGTCTCTTCCTCGACACCAAGGCGAGCTACTCGGGCACGCGTAAGCAGGACATCGTCATCGAGTTGCTGGACCGCCTGGCGCCGCCGACGTGAGCGGTGTCGGCGGTACGTCGAGGCGGTCTGGGCGGGCGGTGCTGTGATGGTCAGAGCAGGTCTTCCCCAACGTGCGTTTTGCGGCGGCGTGGTCTGCCTGCTGCCGGCCTGTCCCGGCGCGCCGTCGTCGTTGCCGGCCGGCCGCGCCGGTGCCGGGCGTCTGGCGCGTCTGGTGCGGCGCCTCGTCCGGGCCGGCGTGGCCATGGCGGCGGTCGTCGCCAGCACCCTCACCGCCGCCGATGACGCGGTGGATGAGGTCGTCCTCGAGGCCGAGCTCTGCCGCGAGCTGACCTTCCCCTGGCAGCCCATCCCCAGCGAGGGCGCCTCCGGCGGCCTGGCGCTGGCCCTGCCCGAGGGCGCCGGCAGCAGCGAGGCCTACGCCGATGACCAGGAGGGCGACGCGCGCTTCGCCCTGCCGAACAGCGGCTCCAACCGCACCCTCTGGCTGCGACTCTACTGGAACGGCAACTGCAGCAACTCGCTCTTTGTCTCGCTGCCGCCCGACGGCCAGCGCGTCAACGTCGCCGACCACGTCATGCGCTCCTGGCACTGGGTCATGGTCCCCGACCTGGTGGTCGGCCCATGGCATCAGGAGGTCGTCCTGCGCAACCGCGAGGATGGCGTCTGGGTCGACCAGCTCTGCCTGCGCCCGGTCGGCAGCCCGCCGCCGCAGGGGCCGCGTCCGGCCACGTCGCCGTGGCCCGCGCCCCTGCCGGTCATCCCGGCCGTCACCGTGACCCCGGCCGCGGTCGGCGCCGCCATCGAGGCCCTCCCGCCCACCGAGTACCTCCTCCACCACAGCCTCGACATGCGCGTGCCGATGCCGCGGCAGCCCGTGCTGACGGTCTTCCCCAGCCGCGAGACGCAGGTCGACCTCTGGCTGCGCTGGAATCACCCGGCGACGGCGCCGCCCGCCATCACCTTCGACGGCAACCCGGGCGTCCAGGTGTCAACGCCGTCGCTGCTCGTCGCCGCCGACGGCCCCGACCGCCTCGAGCGCCACCGCGTCGCCGTGCGGGCCCGCGCCGACCTGCCGCGCGGGCTCTCCGTACTCCACGCCCGCGTGCGCACCGCCGACGGCCTCGAGCAGGTCTTCCCCCTGCGCGTCCTGCGCCCCTACCGCTGGCTGGTCTCGGCCCCCCTGCGCCTCAACCCCGCCGCCGGCCTGGAGGCCCTCGCCGACCTCGACCGGCGACTGCTCGAGGCGCCCCTCGACCCCGCCCACGGCCTGGACTGGCGACCCGTCGAACCCGACGACATCACCCGCTTCGGCCTGCTCGACCTGCGCCGCGCCGTCAGCCCCAGGCCCTTCTCGCAGGCTTACGCCTTCACCCGCGTCGATGCCGAGGCCGCCGGCCCGGCCATCCTTGACCTGACCCACGACGACTGGATCCGCGTCTGGATCAACGGCGAGCTGGTCCACTCCAGCGCCGCGAGCGCGCCGTCGACCCTGACCCGCACCCGCCTGGGCGTGACCCTGCGGCAGGGCCCGAATGAGGTCCTGGTGCGCTCCTGCCAGCTCAAGAATTACTGGGAATTCGGGCTGCTCCTGGAGCCGCCGCCGTCGCCGGCTGTCGTCGCCGCGGCGGAGGCGACGGGCCGCCCGCCGGCGCGCTCGTCGTCCGCCGCGGCGATCCCCGAGGAGGCCGAGGACGAGACGGGGGTGCCGCCTGCCGCGCCGGCGCCGGCGCCGGGCGGCCCGTGGCTGCCCCTGCCGCCGTGGTCGCCCGAAGGCCTCGCCGAGTCCCTGCAGTATCTGGTTGCCGAGCGGCCCTCGGAGGAGGCCTGGCGGGTCATGGATCAGCTCTGCCGTGAGGCCCCGCTGGAGCCGACGGACGGCTGGCCGCAGTGGATCCAGTGGTTCCGGAGCCGCCTTCGCGACGCCGTCGCCCAGCGCCATGGCGCCGCGGCGCTGGCGGTCCTCGGCGCGCGTGCCGAGGTCGCCGATCTGCCTGACGCCGAGCGCGCCGCCCTGGTCTACCAGTGCCATCGTCAGCGCTCGGCGCTCCTGGCCCAGGCCGGCGAGCCCCTGGCCGCGGCGGGCGAGCTGATCGCCGCGCAGTGCTGGTCCGAGCGGCCGAGCGGGCCGTCGTCGCTGCACGCCGAGGTCATCCGGCTCTGCCTGACGGCCGACGACACCGCTGCCGGCCTCGCCTATCTCGCGGCAATCGGTCCGGAGGCCATGCCCGAGTGGCAGGGCGTCCTGGCGCTGTACGCCGGCGACCTTGCCGCGGCCGCGTCGTGGTACGGCCAGCCCAGCGACCGGGTCGCCGGCCTGCACGCCACCTGGCTCCTGTCTCTGGGCCGTGCCGCCGAGGCCGAGTGGCTCCTGCGGCGCGTGCCCGAGCTGCCGCCCGGGCGGCGGCTGACCCTGGCCCGCGCCTGCGCTGAACAGCAGGACTTCGCCGAGTGCGAGCGCATCCTGCTCGGCTGCCTGATGGACCCGGCGGCGAGCCGGCCGGTGTGGGAACAGGCCGCCGCCGACTGGGCCGCCTTCCACAAGGAGCGCTGCACGCTCGATGCGGCGCGCGACAGCCTCATCGCGTGGCTGCGCGACACCGGCCACCACGCCGAGGAGGAACAGCGCCGGCTGTGGACCGCCCGGCGCCACCTCGAGCGCAGCGCCGAGGACGCCGTGGCGGCACTGGATGCGGCTATCGGCCTGGCCGAGATCGACGCCGCCGGCTACCGCTCGGCACCGACGAGCGCCGTGACCGCGGTCGCGCCGGCGGTGGCGGCTATCCTCATGGGCCGTGGCCGCCATGCCGAGATGCTCGATCTCTGCAACGACCTGCAGGCCCTCGTGCCGTCGCAGCGCCTGCAGTGGGACACCTGGCGGGTGCAGGCCCTCGTCGGCCTGTCGCGGCCGGCCGCGGCCGAGGCGGTCCTGGCCCGCCTGCGCGCGGCCGTCGCCGCCGAGCCGCGTCAGGCGCGGGCCCTGCTTGCGCATGTGGTGCTCGCCGAGGCCGCCTCGCCGGCAGTCGCGAGCCTGGCCCGGGTGGCCCTTGAAGGCAGTGGCGGCGATGGCGCGCTCGGCTCGACGGCCTGTGCTCTCCTGGCCTGCCAGGCCGCGGCCAGCGGCGAGAACGCCGACGCCATCGACTGGCTGACGCAGGCCCTCGAGCGCAGCGGCCTCACCTCGGCCCCCCTGCCGGTGCAGGCGTCGCGCTGCCGGACCTGGATCCGGCGCTGCCTGCGGCTGGGCCGCGACGGCCGCGGCCTGCTCATGGGGCTGCTCACGTCGTCCCATGCCACCCTCAGCGCCGCCGTCGTCGAGATGCTCACCGAGGAGATGGGCCTCGGCGACGACGCGGCCGCCGAGGGGGTGCCACTCCCGCCCCCCGGAACCGAGACCCTCGTCGTCCCCGAGAACGGCCCGGAGGACTACTTCTGGCTGGTCGCGCCGGGCACCTTCCCGCGCTGCGCCTTCGGTCACCCCGGCGCTCCGGCGACGTCCTTCGAGAGCGCTCTGGCGGTCCATGGCGAGCCCCTCCCGGCCGGCACCCTCGTCGTCCCCCTCGACGGCCTGGTCTGGGTCGGCACCGACCGCGGCCTCTTCGTCTACCGCCGCCGGGCAGACCGCTGGGACCGCCTGCACCTGCCCGGCCAGCCCGAGGGCACGCCGATCCGCAGCCTCGATACCGACGGCTGGGGCCTGCGGGTCGGCTGGACCACTGCCGACGGCCAGGCGGCCAACGCCATCTACGACCCGGCGACGGCGGCCTGGACCGTCCCCGCCACGCCCTGATTCGCCGGCCGGCCGACCCGGGCGCGGTGCGGTCGCGGTGGCGATGGCGCTGTATGGTACGGGGGTCGCGCGGCCGTGCCGCGGCCAGTCCTGCGGCCGTGACCGCGCCATCGTGGAGGAACATGCTCGTGGAATGGTCGGCGCATCGTACCGTGCGCGTGCTGGTGATGGGGCTGGTGCTGCTGCTGCTGCTCAGCGGCGTCGTCATGTTGTACTCCACCAGCTTCGCGGCCTGCTCGGAGTACTACCTCAAGCGCCAGGCGCTGTGGGTCTCGCTCGGCGGCCTCCTGGCCACCGGCCTGGCCTGCCTCGACTACCGCCGCCTCGGGCGCGTGTCGATGGTCCTGATGGGCGCGGTGGCGCTGGCGCTGGCCTACCTGGCCATGGCCCACGTCCTCTACCGCCTCTCCTGGACCCGCGGTCTGGTCGACTACCTCCCCCTGATCAGCGGTCCGACCAAGGGCAGCTTCCGCTGGCTGCGCCTGGGCGGCTTCTCGCTGCAGCCCTCGGAGTTCGCCAAGCCGGTCATGGTGCTCTTCCTGGCTGAGTACTACCAGCGCTGGGCGCGCTACACCCTCGAGTTCAAACGCGGCTTTGTTGTCACCCTGCTGTGCTGCGGCGCCGTCATCGGCCTGATCTTCCTCGGCAAGAACCTGAGCACGACCCTGATCACCGGCAGCATCATGGTCGTGATGATGTTCGTCGCCGGGGTGCGCCTGCGCTACCTCATCGGCCTCGCCGCCCTCGGCCTCTGCTTCGTGGCGCTCGTGGTCAGCATCAGCAGCGAGCACCGCCGCCGCGTCACCACCTTCCGCGATCCCGAGCCGCTGCAGCAGGGCGAGGGCTACCAGCTCTGGCACTCGCAACTGGCCCTCGGCTCCGGCGGCTGGGCCGGCCTGGGCCTGACGCAGAGCCGCATGAAACAGCACTACCTCCCCGAAGCCCACACCGACTTCATCGTCGC